>PWZB01000089.1 GCA_003567625.1 Bacteroidales bacterium
AAAACAAGGAGTTGCAAAAGGAATTGGAAAAATATAAGGAAGAGCAGGAGACCCTTTTAATCCAGTTACCTAATATTCCGCATGAAGCAGTTAAGCCCGGTAATACCGAAGATGACAATGAAATCGTTTTTCAGAGCGAAACGGACCTGAAGTATTCTAAAGATCTGTTGCCTCATTGGGATTTGGCAACAAAATATGATCTTGTTGATTTTGAACTTGGAAATAAGGTAACCGGCTCTGGTTTCCCTGTATATAAGGGTAAAGGGGCAAAGCTTCAAAGGGCTCTTGTTAGCTTTTTCCTGGATAAAGCCATTGAAGAGGGTTATGCCGAATATCAAATACCCCTTGTTGTCAATGAGGATTCAGCCTTTGGAACAGGCCAATTGCCTGATAAAGACGGCCAAATGTACCATATCCCACTGGACAACCTTTTCTTAATACCTACTTCGGAAGTACCTGTTACTAATATTTATAGAGATGTCATATTGTCCGAAAGTGGCTTCCCTGTTAAATGTACTGCATATTCAACATGCTTCAGGCGGGAGGCAGGTTCCTATGGAAAGGACGTCAGGGGATTGAACCGGTTGCATCAATTTGATAAGGTGGAGATCGTGCAAATAGTAAAACCGGAGAATAGCTATGATGTTCTTGATGAAATGGTGAATTATGTGACAGGCCTTGTTAAGCTATTGGAACTACCTTACCGGATTACACGTCTGTGTGGTGGGGATCTGGGCTTTGCGGCTGCAATGACTTATGATATTGAGGTCTTTTCATCTGCACAAAACAAATGGCTTGAGGTAAGTTCAATTTCCAATTTTGAAGCTTTTCAGGCTAATCGTATGAAACTCAGATATCGTGACGGCCATGGGAAAATACACCCCGCTCATACACTCAATGGTAGCGCATTAGCCCTTCCACGTATAGTTGCGGCCCTTATCGAAAACAACCAGCACGAAAATGGTATAAATATACCGGGTGCTTTAGTACCGTATACAGGTTTTGATTCTATTGTATGATTTTTCTTTTAAGTTGAAGGAATTTTTAAAACATACTTGCTTGAAAATCGTTTTTCCATTATGAAAGACGACCACAAAAAGGATTTTCTATGAAGGCACAGATCAAATTTAAAGCAGTATTGGTTTTATTATCTTTAATTTTCGCAATACCATTGTTGTATGCTGATGAAGATACAAGTGATGAGCGACTTGCTGCACAATATTTCCATAACGGCCAGTATGAAAGGGCGGTCGTTCTGTATGAAGAATTATTTGAAGAACAGCCAACAGAGGTTATTTATAACAATTATCTTACTTGTTTGCTTGAACTGGAGGAGTACAGGCAGGCTGAGAGAGTTGTGAGATCACAGATAGATAACAATCCCGGGCAGATTCGTTATGAGGTTGATTTGGGATATGTGATGCAAAGGTCGGGTAGCACCCGCAGGGCTAACCGTCATTTTAACGGGTTAATTGATGAGTTGCCTACAAGCCCCAGGGGTGTTATAAGTCTTGCTGAAGCTTTTTTAAATCGGGATATGACTGACCTTGCCCTGCAAACTTATAAAAAAGGACGTGATAAGTTTGGAAGAAGACATCCTTTCAATATTGAGATAGCACGGATATATGAAGAAAAGGGTGATTATGAAAACATGATGTCGGAGTATGTTGATCTTGTAGCGACCGATCCGGGCGAGATGGAAAAAGTCAGGGGTTTTTTACAGGATGCCATCAGTGATGATCCGGAGTACAAAAAAAATGATGCTTTAAGGGGTGTATTATTGCGTCGTTCACAACGCAGCCCTGCCAATACTCTTTTTTCGGAAATGTTGTTATGGCTTTCCATTCAACAGAAGGATTTTGAAATGGCATTCAGGCAGGCAAGGGCACTTGACAGGCGTTTGCAAAAGGATGGTGAGATAGTATATGATATAGCTGCATTAAGTATGGCCAACAATAATTTTGATATAGCGGAAGAGGCTTTCAGCCATATTGTTAACATGGGAAGTGCAGGGCCTTATTATATGGCGGCAAGAGTTGGATTACTTGATGTAAAATTCAAGCGGCTTTTGGCTTCCTATGATTATGATGAAAAAAGATTAAAACGCGTAGAAAAAGCCTACGAGAGTGCATTGGAAGAGTTTGGCATTCACAGAAATACTGTATCGTTGATACGTAACCTGGCAAATATAAAAGCATTTTATCTTGATAAGCCTGATGAGGCGGTAGAGCTTCTTGAATCAATTATTTCGATGGTTCGCATATCCGACAGGATAAAAGCCGAATGCAGGATTGAAATGGCTGATATTTTGGTACTTAATGACGATGTATGGGATGCAAAACTTTTATATGCACGGGTTGAAAAATCATACAGAAATGATCCGGTTGGCCATGAGGCGAAGTACAAGAATGCACGCCTTTCTTTTTACATGTGCGAGTTTGACTGGGCTAAGGCACAATTGGATATTTTGAAAGCTGCTACATCAAAACTTATTTCTAATGATGCTATGGCTCTGTCATTAAAGATACAAGATAATATAGGCTATGATGGTGACACTAAACCGCTTGAAATGTATGCTAAAGCCGAGAGGATGGCTTTTATGAACCGGTTTGATGAGGCTTTTTCGATACTTGACTCAATTGCTTATAAATTTCCGGAACATCAGATCAATGATGATGTGTTGTTTGCAAAAGCCCGGTTGAATCTCAAAACAGGAAGCTACCATGTTGCTGATAGCTTGCTGGCAATTATAGCTGAAAAATATCCGCAGGGAATACTTGCCGATGAGGCATTGTTCAAACGTGCGGAAATAAATGAAAACATACTTAAAAGACCTGATAAAGCACGAGAAATATACAGGAAAATAATGGTTGAATACCCTGCAAGCATCTATAGCCATACTGCAAGAAACAGGTTCAGGACATTGCGGGATGACCTGGTAAATTAAAATTATTGTGACTGTAAAGCCTAAAAAATCTCTTGGACAACATTTTTTGCATGATGATAATATTGCGCGAAAAATTACCTCAAGCCTTTCCGGGCATGGCAATTACCGTAATGTCCTTGAAGTCGGACCCGGCAAAGGAATATTGTCAAAACATCTTTTTGAAAATCCTGACCTGAACTGGCATGGTATAGAATTTGACAAAGAACTGGTTGATTATTTTATCGAACAGTTTCCGTCTGCCGCATCAAAAATAAAATATGGCGACTTTCTGTCGTATGATCTTCGATCTCTTTTCAATAATGAGAAATATGGATTGATAGGCAATTTCCCCTATAATATCTCCTCACAAATTGTGCTTAAAGCTCTCGAACATCGGAGTCATATTCCTGAGATCGTAGGAATGTTTCAGAAAGAAGTTGCCCAGCGTCTTTCATCAAAGCCCGGAAATAAAACATACGGTATTTTAAGTGTTCTGTGCCAGGCATTTTATGATGTTGAAGTACTTTTCAATGTAAGTGAAAAGGTTTTTTATCCATCGCCAAACATTACATCGACGGTTATAAGGATGAAGATCAGAGATGATGCTTTGGATTTCAAAAATGAAAAACTGTTTTTTGAAATAGTAAAAAAAGCATTTAACCGGAGAAGAAAAACATTGCGTAATTGTTTAAAGCAATATCTTTCCGGCCGGGATATGGGATTTGCTTTATTTGATAAAAGGGCTGAACAGTTGTCTGTTGATGATTTTGTTTCGCTGACCGATTATGTATTGCAATGCAAAAAAACAGGCTTGTAAGTATTTGTGTTAATAATAACTTATACCTGTATTTTTGTGAATTGTTATCCGCTATTTGTCACTCTTTAAACTCAACCAATGTTTTACTGCTATCTACCATATCTCCTACCGATGCATTAACTTTTTCGACAACTCCATCTTTTGGTGCGTATATGGTGTTTTCCATTTTCATAGCCTCAACTATCATAAGCACATCGCCTTTTTTGACACTATCTTTTTCTTTAATGTTTAATTTAATTATTTTGCCTGGCATAGGGGAAACAACATCGGTAGTATCTTTAGCATATATGCCTGCGCCGCTGAAAACATCTTCTTTGGCAAGAATATCTTTGCGTTTGGCAGAAAAGATGTTTCCGTTACATGATATATAAGCATCTCCGGTTTCTTCTGTTGACACATAAGTTATAAAGACTTCGCCATTGATAATGAGCTCCAGCCTTCCTCCCGAGATACTTTTAACCGCCACCTCATATTTTTTATCGGAAATTTCAAACTCTATCTGGTTGTCTTTTTGGCGGTTAATAAATACTTCAATCTCTTCTTCTTCTTCAAAAGTGACGTTAAAATTCATCAAATCTCTCCAGTATCCGATATGTTTCCATATATTTCCATTATAAGGATCTTTTTTTGTATTAAGGCTGTAGATAAGGTAAGATATCAATGGCGCATAATAGGGTGTTTCCTTTTTATAGTTTTCGCATATAGAGAGCATTTCATCCAGGCGTTCTTCACAAAAATTTGTGGAAATGTTATTTTTTATGTAATCTTCATGCTGGAGTAATTGTATAAGATAGAGGATATTTGTTTTAATTCCGTGGATGATATAATCTTTCAAGGCTATGATCATTTTTTTCCGTGCTATTTTTCTGTCGACGCCCCACACGATTAGTTTACTGATCATGGGGTCGAAAAAACTCTGGATGGTTGTAGCTTTGTCATTACCGGTGTCAATACGTATTCCTTCCCCATCGGGTTCTTTATAGTATGTCATTTTGCCGGGTGATGGTATGAAGTTGTTTTCGGGGTCTTCGGCATATATACGACATTCGATGGCATGGCCGTTTTGTTTGATATCTTCCTGTTTAAACGAGAGGGGATTTCCTGCTCCAATCAGTATCTGTTCTTTAACGATATCAATTCTTGTCACCATTTCTGTTACGGGATGTTCTACCTGCACACGTGTGTTCATTTCAAGGAAATAGAAGTTCAGGTCTTTATCAACCAAAAATTCGACAGTACCTGCATTATTATATCCTATTTCTTTTCCGATTTTCACGGCTGCTTCACCCATTTTTGATCTTATATCATCTGTAATGGTCGGTGATGGTGATTCTTCGATGATTTTCTGATATCTTCTCTGAATTGAGCATTCTCTTTCGAAAAGGTGTATTACATTACCGTAATTATCGGCTAAGATTTGTATTTCGATATGTCTGGGTACTTCGATAAATTTTTCAATATAAACGGTACTATCGCCAAAATATGCTTTTGCTTCTCGGCTTGTTGACTCCAGTGCATTTTTCAATTCTTTTTCGTTACGGACTATTCTCATACCTTTTCCGCCTCCGCCGGCAGCGGCTTTGATGAGCAGGGGAAACGGTATTGTTTTTCCTGCTTCAAGCAGGAACACGGGATCGCCCGTGATGCCGTCGGTGATGGGTATCCCTATCTTTTTTATAAAATCCCGGGCTTCAATTTTGTTGCCCATGATCTTCATTGGATGGGCTTTGGGGCCAATGAAGGTGATCCCGGCATCTTCACATGCTTTGACAAATAATGGGTTTTCAGCGAGGAATCCATAACCCGGATGAATGGCGTCGCATTTTGATTTGACGGCAACATCTATAATTTTCTCTATATTCAGATAAGTGTCGTGTAGTTCCACTTCGCCCAGGCAATAAGATTCATCGCCCGATTTGACATGCATAGCATCTGCTTCAACTTCGGAATAGACCATGACGGTTTTTATTCCTAACGCCTTTGCCGATCTTGCAATCCTGATAGCTATTTCGCTTCTGTTTGCAATTAATATTTTGTTAAATAGTTTCATTTGTTAAATTGTTTTTTCTGAATTGTTTCAGGTATTACTCGCTTGGTGTTAAATATGCCACAGATTCACAGATTTTTTTTCCAGATTAACACTAATTTCTGTTTGAACTCATTTTTTTAATTTGAGAATCTGCGGCCGTTTTTATCTCATAATATAACTCTTTTTGTTACTAATGAGTTTTCGCCAAAGTTAATAATTAACCCCAGTGGACATTTTGATATTCCTAAATAATTTATGACCCAACTATAGTGTGCATCAACTATACCTTTCTGGGATTTGACTTCCAAAATGATTTTGTCAAATACGACAAAATCGGCAAAAAAATAATGTGGTAAAATTATTCCTTTATATTCAACTTCAAATTTTTTCTCACGTTCATAAGGAATTTTTTTATTATTAAATTCAAATTCAATAGCATCTTTATAAACTATTTCCAGCAAACCCTTACCTGTGGAATACGATGAACTTCCATACATACACCAATAATTTAAAAACTTTCTTTTTGAAACGGATATTTCTTTTCTGAATATTTCATAAGTTAAATTTGTGAATTTGTGGCAATTTATTTTTGCTCTTGTGTGATTACACTAATTTTACCTCTGAACAGTTTATAGTTTTAATCTTTTACCCACCTGGGTTTTCGTTTTTCCAGGAAAGCCGCCATTCCTTCTTGTCCTTCATCTGAAGCTCTTATATCGGCGATTATTTTTGCGGTATAATCATAAGCTTCTTCGAGTGTTAGCTTATTGGCGACATTATAGATCAAGTTTTTGCAATGTGTCATAGCTTTCGGGCCACTGGTTTTAAGCAGGGCTATTATTGAGTTTACATGATCTTCGAGTTTTCCGGGTTCGACGGATTTATTGACCAGTTTGTACCATTCGGCTTCTTTCCCGTTTATTCTGTTGCCTGTGATCATTAAATCTTTTGCACCATATTCGCCCACCCGTTTAATGACGTATGGTGATATACAGGCGGGGATAACGCCTATTTTTACTTCACTGAGTGAAAAAACGGTATTGCCGGCACAGTATGCCATATCGCAGGCTGCAAGAATGCCGTTGGCACCGCCCAGGCAAACGCCGTGAACAACAGCTATTGTAGGCTTTTTGCAATGATATATTGTATAGAAACATTTTGATAATCGCAGGCTTTCATTGTAGTTTTCTTCATAGGTATTTTTTGCAACATCTTTCATCCAGTTTATATCAACG
>PWZB01000020.1 GCA_003567625.1 Bacteroidales bacterium
AAAATTATCACCTATAGCAAGGTGAGTAATTTTGCCTTTTTCGTTGCGTCCTTGCTCCAGAGTGAGTGTATTTCCGGTTATATGGCTTATTGCAGCAAGACCGGTTCCGGCAAAATCCCAAAAAGACAGATTTTCAGGTACAAGAGATGTAATATTAACGCCGGATCTTTTTTCAAATTCCGCCAGAGCAAGTTGCGCCATTGTGGTATATTCGTCATAATAGTAATCTTCTGATATTTTGGGTGCAGCAGCATAAAGCGGAGTTTGTTCCTTAACTAAAAAATTGTGAGGCTCATCCTGAAAGTCTATTCTGGAAGGAGGTAAAGAAGCTAGAAAGCTTGCGTTTAGCGGCCTTATTTCAATCTCTTCCTTAATATCATCATGATGACCTGCAGGTGGTGTTTCATGTTTTTGAACCTGTTTTTCAGGTTGATGGCCAGCTATTACCGGACGGGTTTCTGCCTGATGAATTTTTTCTTCTTCAACATCAACTACAGGTTGCTTTTCCTTAATTGTTGTATCAACATATTGAATTTGCCGGTCGGGGATCAGTTCATTCATAAAAAAGAGCCCTGCCAGGATCAAAACCGCAGCAGCAGCAGATATGCTATACCATACTTTCCTGGAAATACCAATTCTATGTCTTTTTAATAATGACTTACTGGGAAAAACCACGGAAAGATCGGGCTTGAGCCTGGTTTGTTCCCACTTCAAAAACTCTTTGGCGCGATCCGGATTCTTTTCAATATAAGATTCAAGCTCTGCCACCTTGCTTGCTGACAGCTCTCCATCAATACAGGCAGAAAAGAATTCCTCGTAGTTAGTATCATTTATCTGCTCGCTAGCAACCTTCATAGCCGGCTGTTTTTTCAGAAGCTCTTTTCCGTCGAATTTAATATTTTCGTTGTTGTTTTCCAGCTTTATAATTTCAAACTCATCAAATTCTTCCTTAAGTCCGGGATGTCTTTCCAAAAAAGAAATAAGCATGGCAGCTTGTTCTTCCGACAAGTTTCCCTCGTAGTAGTCGAGAATATATGCCTGGTAATTGTTTTTGTCTATTTTCATCTTATATTACCTCATCAAGGCTGCCAATATGGTTTTTTAAAAATTTTCTTGCCCGGAAAATATATACTTTCACTTGCACTTCCTTTAACCCTGTCATTTCGCCAATTTCTTTATATGAGTACCCTTCATAGTCTCTCAGCAAAAGCACCGATCTTTGTATTTCGGGTAATTTTGCCATAGCTTTATCAATTATCTCTTTAAGACCGTAATATTCATCAGTATATGAGTGCTTGTTAAAAGTTTTATCGTCAATATTTTCCTGGTTCCGGTCTTTTCTTATATGGTCTATCATTGTGTGATATGCGGTCGTGAATAAATATGACCTGGCTTTTTCAGAATTAATTTCCTCTACTTTTACCCACATCTTTTCAAAAGAATCCTGAACAATATCGCGTGCTTTTTCCTCGTCACCTATGTTCTTGAGAATAAAGCGATAAACACTGTCAGCATAATTATCAACACAATTATTATAATCAGAGGTAGTCATATATCATAAAATTAACCCTCTATTTTGCATAAGACGGTTGAAAAAACAAAAAGTTACAACCCAGGAGAAAAAGCCTGTCAAAATTATGAATAATTACAATTCAAAACATCAAAAATATAACAGTGTGATTTTTACCATGCTTTTTATCATAAATAATCTCTTTCTTACGTTCCTGTTTTACGTTTGAATATCAAATTCATAGTAAACAAACGTTGCTTTTGGTTGTTAAAAGTTTAAGCCATATTTGTTTTACTACAAAATAGTATAGTATATATAGTATAATTACTAATAATAATACTTTAAAATTGAGTAATTTTGTATTTTTATAAAAGAATAAAAAATATATTAAAAAAAGATTCATGTCGAAAACAATATTTTGGATAACGATAACAGCGCTGTTGTTATCAGTTTCCTGTACGCCTCAACGGCAGATAGTTTATTTTCAGGATAAACATGAACTTGGCGATGCTGTTTCATATAGCATGCCTGATTATAAAGTTAAGCCGGGTGATATATTACATGTACGGGTCATGACTTTGGAAGAAGAGAGTTATCGTATTTTTAACATTGATGATTTTGGTCGTTCGACTTATGGAGACGGCTTCAGAACCAATATATCTGTCTATATTCACGGTTATACGGTAAACGAGAGTGGTTATATAAAGATGCCCGTTCTGGGTGCTGTAAAGGTTGAAAGAATGACTATCAGTGCTATTACGGAAAATATCCAGGAGAAAGTGGATAAGTACCTGAAAGATGCTACTGTGGTAGTTAAAATGGTTAATTTTAATGTAACGGTACTGGGCGAAGTGCGCAGGCCGGGCAACTATTACATTTATGATAATCAGCTAACGGTTGTTGATGCATTGGGGTTGGCTGGTGATATGACTGATTTTGGTAAACGTAAAGTTAATATCGTACGTCGTACTCCGGAAGGGGCAAAGTTTGCAAGCCTTGATATGACCGACAGGCGTTCCTACTCATCAGAGTTCTTTTACCTGCAATCAAATGACATTATATATGTTGAACCTACATTGGCCAAAAGACTGGGCTTCGCCGATTTTCCTTTTTCTGTTTTGTTCTCGGCAATCACAACTACAATATTGTTGTTGAATTATATTAATTAAAGTTTAATTTCATATTTATAATTTTTTGCTATGACAAAAGATTCCTATCAAGAAGAAACTGTTGATATAAAATTCTTGATATTCAAATATCTGCGATACTGGTACTGGTTTGCTATTGCTTTGGTTATAGCTTTAACCGCTGCTTATTTTTATAACAAATTTGCGGAAACGGTTTACAAAAGCACTGCTACAGTACTGATACGTGATGACCGTAAGGGAGGATTCCGTCCCGGACAATTTATGGGTGAACTGGACCTTTTCAGCCCGCGACGCAATATATACAACGAAATGGCTATACTGAAATCCCATAGTTTGGTTGATACAACAGTCCGGCAAATGGATGTTAAAACTTCATATTACAATATTGGAAGGATTGTAGGGGAGATCAGAACGACAGAAATATACAAAAACACGCCATTTATTGCAAAATTTAATCCGGATAATGTTCCCCAAAACACTCCTTTTAATGTAAAAATAATTTCGCAGGACGAATATGAGATAAATATCGGCAGCAATAACCAATCCATATTCGGAAGTGACAGGTTAAAAAATAATTTACAAAGGGTTCGTTTTGGTGAAGAGTTCAGAAGTAACGGCTATATATTATCGCTTCATCTTACTGATAATTACAGGCCGGCATCACACAATGGCCGTGAATACATTTTTGTGATAAACAGCCAAGAATCGCTTGTTTCGGAATATCGTTCAAAAATTTCAGTAGAGCCGCTTAACCCGGATGTGTCAATTGTTGAAGTTACTTTTGAAGCAGCAAATGCCAGCAAGGCTGATGATTTTCTTAACAGATTAACCGAAAACTATATATACCAAGGTCTTGATGAAAAGAACCAGATAGCTCTCAACACTATTCGTTTTATAGACCAGCAGATAGATGTTACAACGGATTCACTTTATTTGGCTGAAAGCTCATTACAGGAATTCCGGTCGAAACATCAGCTTATGGATATCGGTTACCAGGCTAATCAATTGTTTACTAAATTGTCTGAACTTGATAAACAAAAAGCCGAGCAAATGGTAAAGGCCCAATACTATGATTATTTGCTTGAATATCTTGATGAAGAGAAAGATTTTACTGAGATGTTATCTCCTTCTGCTATGGGGGTTCAGGACAATTTACTCAACAAGCTTGTTTCTGATCTTACGGAACTTTATACCCAGAGGAGCAGGGCTATGATCTCGTCAACCGAATACAATCCTTATTTGCGAACTATTGATAATGAAATAAAAACAACAAAAGAAGCTCTCAGGGAAAATATAAAAAACATAATAAAATCGAATGAAATTTTGATGACCGATCTGAACAGCCGTATCGAAGCACTTGAAGGGCGCATAAACATGCTTCCGCGTACCGAACGGGAGTTGATTGGCATTCAACGCAAATTCAACCTCAGCGATGCTACTTATAACTATTTGATGGAAAAACGCGCCGAAGCCGGTATAGCACTTGCTTCCAACCTGCCTGACAATAAAATCATTGACGCGGCACGAAACAGCGGAGTGGTGTCGCCGAAAAAAAATCGTAACTATTTAATAGCAATCGTGTTAGGGCTGATATTCCCTATGGGGATTATTTATCTGCGAGATTTCTTTAATACTAAAATACAGGATAAAAAGGATGTTACAAATATAGTTGAATATCCGGTTGTTGGCGTAATACCTCATTTGCGGCAGACAATACGAAACAAGGCTATCAACCTGGCAGCTTTTAATGAAACGAAAACACCTGTTACCGAAGCTTTTAGAGCCTTGCGCGCAAACCTTTCTTTTATGGCTCCCGGCAAAACTTCAAAACTCGTTGCCGTTGCATCAGCAAAACCTGAAGAAGGGAAAACCTTCACAGCCATAAATATGGCATCGGTTTTGGCATTGACAGGAAAGAAAACCCTAATCCTGAGTGCCGACTTGCGCAAACCACGAATTCACCAGGAATTTGGTATAGAAAAAGAACCGGGACTGGCAAACTATCTAATAGGAAAGGAAAAACTTGACCACATCATACAAAAAACTTCGCAGAATGAAAACCTTCATGCAATTACATCAGGTACAATACCACCAAATCCAAGCGAATTGCTGGAGTCAGAAAAAATGAATGCAATGTTCGAAGAACTTAAAACCAAATATGATTATATAATTGCCGATACACCGCCTGTAGGTATAGTACCGGATGCAATCCCTGTTTTAGTTGCATCTGATGTTGTGCTTTTCATTGTAAGACAAAAATTTTCAGAAAAATCATCTCTTGAATTTTTAAAAGAATTTGTAGAAAAAACCAATATAAAGAATGTAGTAATTGAAATCAATGATGTAAAGATCAGGCGACCGGGCTACGGTTATAGTTACAGCTATGGCCATGGATATGGTTATGGTTATGGCTATGGAGGTGGTTATTATGATGAAGCTGGTAAAAAAGAAAAAAACTCCAAAATATTAAAACCACTGGGAAACCTTAAAAACCCGGATAAAAAAGCGCCACAAAAAGGAGGAGCGGGGTGAGAATAATCGTTGATATTGGACATCCGGCACATGTTCATTATATAAAGAATCTTTTAAAAATTATGAAACGTCGTGGTCATGATTTTCTTGTTACAGCACGCGACAAAGAATGCACCCATGAATTGCTTCAACATTATAATATTGACTTCATCAGCAGAAAAAAAGGCTCAAAAAGCTTTACAGGAAAGTTCTTTTATCTTATCAGAACAGATTATTTTCTGTGGCAAAAAGCCAAAAAATTTAAGCCTGATATGTTTATCAGCTTTTCATCACCTTATGCGGCACATGCATCAGCACTTGCCCGTAAACCACACATAGTCCACGACGATACCGAACATAACCGGCTTATTCATTTAATGTATAGACCGTTTACGGAAGTTTTTATTACTCCCCAATGTTATGAACAACAGACAGGTAATAAACAAATCCGGATACCTGCCTACCTGGAATTGTTTCACTTGCATCCGGAATATTTTAACCCTGACCCGAAAATTTATAAAGAACTCAATATCGGACAGGGAGAGCCTTATGCAATATTACGTTTCGTATCGCGTGGTGCAAGCCACGACTATGGAACAAAAGGAATGGATGCTAAACTAAAAAAAAGGGCTGTTGAACGAATTTCAAGGTTTTGCAGGGTTTTTGTTTCCTCAGAATTGCCTTTGGACACGGAAATGGAACAATACAAGCTGCAAATATCTCCCTGGCGCATCCATCATGCTTTGTATTATGCAAACCTGTTATTTGGCGAAAGCGCTACGATGGCCTCCGAAGCCGCTGTACTGGGAACACCTGCAATATACATCAACAAACACGGCAGGGGATATACCAGGGAAGAAGAAAAAAAATATCAGTTAGTGTACAATTATGACGAAACATTAAACCAACAAAATGAAGCTATTGGTAAAGCAGTTGAAATTGTTAAAGAACAAGGGTATAAAAACAAATTGAAAAAGATGCGGCAAAAGCTGTTGGAAAACTCTGTTGACCCAACCAGGTTTGCCGTGTGGTTTATTGAAAACTACCCTGAAAGTTTTGAGACCATGAAAGAAAATCCCGGATATCATAAAAAGTTTAAGTGGCATGTTAATGATAAGAACCTTCAATAAAAAGCATTACCTTTGCATGCTAATCAGGCTCCGTAGTTCAATTGGATAGAATAACAGATTCCGGTTCTGTAGGTTGGGGGTTCGAGTCCCCCCGGAGTCACATTATTTCCCTTATACCAAAACTTATATGACGGTGCGTTTCGTGGGTTAAAAAAACAAACTCCCAGTTATACTTACAGCAAAATTCATTTACGGCTTCAACTACTCCGAAAAAATTTCCTTTTCGGTAGTGTCTTGAAGTGTAATCATGCCCCGAAATGATACCCCCGGGTTTTACTTTTTTTCTGCAAGATTCAAGTTCGGCTTTTGTTGTAGTATATGTATGGTCGGTATCTATATAGACCCAGTCAAAATAATTATCAGGGAAGCCGTTTAATATATCTGCAGATTTACCATGGTTAATATCAACAACTCCGAGCCTGACCTGTTCTTTAAATTTTTTTTCAACCCATGATATGGCGCTGGTATCAAACATTCTGGTACTCCAACTATCAACAAGATGAAGCTTTTTTGGTGAGCAAAGATCAAGTATCTTTTCAGAAAATCTTCCTTTTGCAACGCCTATTTCGGCCACTGTAGCATTTTTGGGTAGTTGTTCGAGCATGTCAA
>PWZB01000079.1 GCA_003567625.1 Bacteroidales bacterium
AAAGGCTCTGGTCGTAAGGCTCCCATTGGCGTGAAGGCCCTGAAAAT
Source organism: Bacteroidales bacterium (assembly GCA_003567625.1). Lineage (GTDB taxonomy): Bacteria > Bacteroidota > Bacteroidia > Bacteroidales > UBA7960 > PUKZ01. The sequence goes on from PWZB01000079.1 coordinate 48, forward strand.
ACAGAATTTACGATAACGGGTATCTTCTTCTCTTTCAAATGAGGTATCACCATACCGGCCTGATTAAGGCCCGATAATACAATTTGCAAATTCTCTTTCTCCGCCCATTCAATGGCAGATTGTATTTGACGATATTCTGAAGCATTGATTATGACCGGAATTTCACCTTCCAGAACAGGAATCATGGCTTCCCATCTGACGTCGGTAGCATGATAATGCATACCGGAAGCCAGTTTTGCTTTATGATATCTGCGGGCCTTATAAAAGGCTTCATTCAATTTTTCCATAGCTATATCTCTTTCTTCAACGTTTTTCATCGACGGCCAATTAATCACCATAGCTACCGGTGCATGATATACCATATCTTCCCATGTCCAGCCATCGGTAAGCATTGCTGCAGCCATACCCGAAATTATGCCACCTGCAGGTGTAACAATAGCTACCGCAATCCCATGAGATCGTGCCAATGGAATATGACGGCTTTCGGCATTAAAAGCAACTTCAACCCTTACATTAGGGTTTATTTCTCCCAGCTCCCTTATATCAGTCGCCTCCCTTACCCTGAAAATCTCCATCAACCCAAGATAGGTGCCCGAATGGATTATGGCAGGATATAAATACTTCCCGCTAATATCCTCTATCTTTGCATCTTCAGGTATAGTTATATCTTTTCCAACAGCAACTATCTTTTCATCCTCAAAAACTACTGTGCCTCCTTCAATAATATCTCCCGAAACTGTTACAACAGTACCGTTGACCAATGCTACCGGTTCAGCCTGAGGGGATGAAGGAATCTGCCCATAAACAGAGCAGGTAATTACCGGTAATATAAATACCGCGGATAATATTGCATAAAAAAAAGATTTATAAATCATTGTCTTATCTATTTTATGTGTTTAGTGTTTTATATTTTTTCTTAAATGGTTGATACTAACTAGAATACTGATAATCAAATCCTAAAATCGGATAATATAAACTGATGAATATCAAAGAACAAATAAGTTTAAATTTTCAAAATCCGATGTCGTAAACAACCAGGGCTAGGAAATTTATTTATCAGGATTTGTAATTTATTTACATTTTGCCATTCATTTAAAATTTACTTATTATTTGGTGCTGTTCAAAACCTTGTTTATCAATCTGTTTTTCAACTTCAATATTTCCTCCATGTTTTCTCTGTCTTTTTCCCGGTCAAAATATTTACGTCCGTCGATCCATGTTTGTTCGGCATGTGCAAATCCTTTTAACGGATGTTCACTCCATATGACAAAATCGGCATGTTTATCTTCTTCCAGAGATCCTGTCACGTGGTCAATGCCGAGTATTTTGGCAGGATTAAGGGTTACCATGTTCAATGCTTCGGTTTCGTTTACACCGGTACCGGCTATTTTTCCGGCTTCCCAGTGCATTCGTGTAGCAAGGCGCGTATTATCCGAGTGCAATGACGTCAGAACGCCTTGTTCTGAGAGCAAACGTGCGTTATATATTATAGCATCATAGGCTTCCATTTTAAAGGAACTCCAGTCTGTCCAAACGATTGCCGCTGCTCCGTGTTCACGAAGCAGATCAGCAATTTTATATCCTTCGACACTATGTTCAAAAGATGTTATTTTAAAGCCGAAATTTTCGGCAATTCTCATAAGTTTTATCATCTCATCATGGCGGTAGGCATGTGCATGCACCAGGCGTTTGCCTTCCAGCACTTCGAGTAAGGCTTCCATTTGCAGGTCTTTCCTGTATGGTAATCCGTACCGCTGTTTTTCGTCACGTTCCCTCCTGTAATCCAAAGCAGCCTCGAAAGCATCCCTGATAATCTGTTCCGTGCCCATACGGGTGTTTGGATAACGGTTTTGTAAACCCTTAACATTTTCTCCCAGAGCCATTTTTAAGCCGGGTTTTGCTTCTTCAAAAATCATCTCATCAGGCAAACTTCCCCATCTCATTTTTATTACAGCATCCTGACCACCCACAGGATTAGCAGACCCGTGCAAAATATTTGCTGTAGTCAAACCTCCTGCCAGAAGCCTGTAAATCCATATATTATTTGAGTTAAGCACATCCCGGATTCTGGTTTCAGATGTTATAGTACCTACTGTTTCATTTACACCGCCTGAAATACCGGTATGCAAATGCGGGTCAATCAATCCGGGAGTCACATGTTTGCCCGAAGCATCAATGATTTCACAATTACCTGGCACCCTTACATTGGTGCCAACTTCTGATATTTTGCCGTTACGTACCAGCATATCTCCTTTCTTAATTATGCCATCCTGACCCTGAGTCCATATAGTAGCATTTCTTACAAGCAAACAAGAGGCTTGCCCGGGTATTTTACTGAAACCGTAATCCATCGGTGGATAAAGAACTGAAGATATTGCTTTAACTACTTCATCCTTATCTTCATTATTGTCATCAGGTTTATCTTCAACATCAATATCACTGATTTTTTCAGCTTTCCAATTAAATATTTTCCCGGATGTCATCTCTCCTATTCCATACATTGATCTTTCAGATACCTGGGCTGACATTTGCATTATACCTTCTTCAATACTAAAAAAATCCTCTGTCTGAAAGCTTATTCTCTGTTTGTCGAATCGTACATTTTTCAACTCTAAATCCTTATCATCCATAAATAATTTACCCTTATAATCTCCGACTGTTCCTTTAAGTTTAAGCTCATAAGCAAGAGTGTCATTAACTGTCAATTGCCATACACCTTGTGCAGTCAGTTCAGGTGGTTTATCTACCGGGTATTTTTTGCCGTCAATCCACATCTCAATAATTTTTGTTTCAGCATCAAATATGTTTCCGTCAGTAACAATAAAATCAGCTTTTTTGCCTTTTGCCAGGGTACCGTGAGTTTGGTCGATCTGCAATAATTGTGCAGGGTTTATTGTAAGCGCGTCGAGTGCGGCATATTCCGGCAGTCCACGTTCAACAGCCGATCGCAGATGTTTTAAAAATTCCTTGTTGTTTTGTGTACCGGCAGAAGTCAGCACCATAGTAGCACCGGTTTCATATATTCTGACAGGATTTTCCGGTGCAAGCTCCCAATGCATTAAAGTCTCCAGTGAAAGCTCAATAGTTTTATCAAAACTATCCACATCAGGTTTTTTTGGAAAATCAAGCGGAACAATAACAGGAAAATCATTGCCTGTAATTACATCCAGCCGTCGATATTCCTTTCCACTTCCTTTAATCCATAAATTCAAATCAAATTCCCTTGCAATGTTTAATGCCCGCATGAGTGCTATCTCGTCGTCAACTGAGAAAATAACGGGTTGTCTTCCATAGGCAACTTCAATAAGGGATGCAAGTGCAAGATTTTTTTCGGGTTTTTTCGAGCCCAGTGGGTTTTCATAATATTCGTTATGCGCTTTTAAGTACCATTTACTGTCGTGAAAAGTTTGCCTTATCAATGAAATAACTCCCATCAAAGATGAGGGGTACCCTGTGCCTAATTCCTGTGACCTTATGAACGACAATGCCTGGGCAACATTTGTCCTGACAACAAGCTCATTTATTGATCCTTCACCTAAAGAGATTATGGCCGTTCGCCCTTTAAAAATCCCATAAGGCGCAATAGTATGAACTACAGAGAATCCCTGTGATCGTAATCTTCTGGCTTCCTCTTCATCATAGCTCAAATGTTCTGCAGCATCATACCATGAACGAACGTGAGGACTCCAGTGATATGCACCTCTTTGAGTTTTTTCCCCAACAGAACCTGATAAAAACCTGACCATCAATTCTTCATATCCCTCCGTAATGCCCAGTGCCTGCATTTCCCTCCTGTCAGGTTGCTCAATACGTGGTAACCCAATAGAGGAATACAACTCAATAAAACCCGGATATATGGTCTTTCCATCTAAATCATAAATCCATGCATCGGCAGGGATATTAGCCTTTTCACCAACCTCTTCTATTAAACCATCACGGATAATTAATCTCCCTTTATTGATTATATTGCCGGAAGAGACATATATCCTGGCATTTTCGAAGGCAAATACTTCAGGCGTATTATCACGCAAACCATTAGTCTGTGAAGTCTGTGCCATCGTTAAATGAAAAGATATAAATAAAATAATTGCAGATAATTTGGTAATTCTCATCATAACATAAGGTTTATTAAAAAATAATTCTATCCGATATTTTTTAAAAAATAGCCAATGATAAAACAAAGTGCAATTTATGAAAAAACTTTCAATATATAAACTGCTAAATGTCAAAAATAAAAAAGGAAAATGGATTTATTGTTGTAAGCATGAATCAAATTAGTAACTAAAAACGACCCAAATACAACTAAAAAGCAGTATTTAAAAGTCCGGGACAGGATCATAAACTCACAGAATCTTTATCAATACATTTTTTTATAATTCAATCCGAAGAGTATTACCAGGATCAGTGTAATAATTAAGAGTGGCTGTACAAAAAGCCATAAATCTCTTAAAGGGAGGTCAATCAGCAAAAATGGCAAAGCTATCAACAATACTTTGGCACCGGTAAATATCCAAAACCCGATTTTCCTCTGATACCATAATATTACTACTCCGAAGAATGCAGTCATTGGTAACAAAAGACTAAATATTGTAAAGCTCATCGTTAACTTTCCTCCGGCTATTGTAGTATAAAAACTGATTTCAGGAAACAATCTGAAAGTATTTGGTGCGCCTGATATAACTATAAACAGCAGACCCACTACAATGGTAAGCCCTGCAAGTACATAACCGATAAAACAGGAAATCTTCAAAAGAGCGAGCTTTTCGTTTTGAATAATTACATTCTGATCTATTATTTGATCCATACAAAGAGATAAATTAATAATTGTAACTCAATACAAAAATAACCGATTTTTACCAAAAAGACAGCTATTTCCGGTAAATTGAATTTTATTATTTCTACATATCAAAAAAATAAAAATCCGGATTTATTTTGTTAAGTACTTCCACTGATTTTTTCATCAGTGAATACATGACCGTATCATTTTCAACAAAAGGCACTGATTTGCGATAAGTTTTGACCAGTTTTTCAATAACGGGCGAAGATTTTGCTGGTCGGCGGAATTCTAATGCCTGGCAACCGTTAAGCAGTTCAATAGCCAGGATTTGCTGAAGGTTTTTTACAATATGATAAGTTTTTACAGCAGCATTGGCACCCATGCTGACGTGATCTTCCTGCCCTTGTGAAGATTCTATGGAGTCAACCGAAGCCGGAGTGCAAAGTTGTTTGTTGCTGCTTACCAAAGATGCTGCCGTATATTGCGGGATCATAAATCCGCTGTTTAAACCTGGTATTGCAACCAAAAAGGAAGGCAGTTGCCTTGTTCCTGAAACCAGTTTGTAAATCCTGCGTTCTGCAATATTGCCCAATTCAGCAAGGGCTATACCAAGGAAGTCGAATGCCAGTGCAAGGGATTGTCCATGAAAATTGCCTGCTGATATTATCATATCATCGTCCGGAAAAATCGTCGGGTTATCGGTAACACCGTTTATTTCTTTTAAAAAAACATTTTCAACATATCTTATTGCATCCTTTGAAGCGCCATGCACCTGGGGGATACACCTGAAAGAATAGGGATCCTGGACATGCGTTTTTTCCCGGTTTATAATCTCGCTTCCATCAAGCAACATTCTGATGTTTTTTGCCGTTTCAATCTGACCTTTATGTTGTCTTATTTTGTGAACCTGTTCGAGAAAAGGCTCTATACGGCCATCGTAGGCATCGAGCGATAAAGCGCCTGTAATATCAGCCCATTTGGAAAGACGTTTTGCCCTTAAAATAGTGTAAACACCATAGCCGCTCATAAACTGCGTGCCGTTAAGCAGTGCAAGTCCTTCTTTTGATGACAACTTTAATGGTTTCCAATCCAATTGCTGAAGCACCTTGCCGGCCGGTAACATTTCACCTTTATACCAAACCTCTCCCATCCCAAGTAAAGGCAAACTCATATGTGCAAGGGGTGCCAGGTCACCGGATGCACCCAAAGAACCATGTGTGTAAATAACCGGCAAAACCTCATTATTATACATATCTGTCAGCCGTTCAACTGTGGTGAGTTTAACACCGGAATTACCATAAGCAAGTGACTGGATCTTGAGAAGCATCATCAGCTTCACAATCTCTTTATCAATTGGCTCACCAACACCACAGGCATGCGATATTACAAGGTTTTTTTGCAGTGTCGAAAGGTCCTCACCCGATATCGTATGATTGCATAACGATCCAAAACCGGTTGTTACTCCATATATTGGTTCTTCTGATGCTGCTATCCTTTCATCAAGGTATTTGCGGCAATGTTCAATCCTTTTGACTGATCCGTCTGACAATTTTAAATTCTGCTTTTCAATTAAAATTTGCTCCAACTTCTCGAAAGTCAAGTCGGCAGAGCTAATGTAATGATAGTCCATCTTTTTATTTTTATTGATGACCGTTTACGAGTAAGGCGTAACGGGTGAAAAACCCAACACCCGCTTCACCCGTTACCCGTTACTCGTTACTCGTTACTAAATAATTAACCGACGTTCGTTAGATATTCATTAATTTCTGATTTGCTTAATGATATCTGCTCACCTGTTTTCATATTTTTAAGCGACAGCTTGCCTGTTTTCATCTCCTCCTCTCCTACTATCAAAACAAAAGGGATATTATTTTTATCGGCATATTGCATTTGCTTTTTCATTTTAGCATGTTCCGGATAAATTTCGCATTGAACTCCCTGTCCACGT
>PWZB01000015.1 GCA_003567625.1 Bacteroidales bacterium
GAATTATATTGCTGCTATTAGGTCTTGGTTTGATTATTGCTGAGATATTCACTTCGGGCTTTGGAATACTGGGTGTAGGTGGAGCATTATCAATAGTAGCCGGCGCAATTATGTTGCCGGTTGAACCCCTGATGGCAAGTGACTGGTACACTAGTTTTATTGTAACTGTGGTTGGAACTGTTTTAGGACTGCTTATTATTACCCTGGTTGTTGTTCAACGTATAGTTCATAGCCGTCGCCGGTGGAAGGGAGGCAGTGCACATTTTAACCCACCGGAAAAAGGAGTTGCCGTCAATGACCTTGATCCGGAAGGACGGATCAAGGCAAGAGGCGAATATTGGCGGGCCCGTAGCATAGACGGTTCGAAAATACCGGCAGGTGCCGAAGTTAAAGTAGTTAAGGCTGAAACCCTGCTGCTGTGGGTCAGGAATATGGAAGATAAAGAAAGCAGCCACGCTGCTGCCAAATAGAAAAACATGAATAATTTTATATTTCAATTATGAGTACGCTCCAAAATGTTTTTTCTCGCAGAATATCAGCGAAATTTGTAGGAAGCAATATTTTTAGACTTTTTTTAGTGGACTCAATTATTAACAAGTAAAAAGGAGGTGTCTTATGTTAGAGTTATTTACTGAAATCAATTTTTGGATACCGGTAATAATAGTCATAGTTATTTTCGTCGCAATGGCAATTAAAATTGTCCGTGAATATGAACGATTGGTGGTCTTTCGTTTAGGACGTTTGATTGCGGTAAAGGGGCCGGGATTTGTCCTGGTGATTCCGATTGTGGACAGGATCGTGCGCATTTCGCTACGTATTGTTACACTCGATGTTCCATCCCAGGAAGTGATCACACGCGACAATGTAACCACGAATATCAATGCTGTGGTCTATTACCGGGTAGTTGACCCCAACAGGGCTGTGGTTAACGTTGAAGAATATGCTATGGCAACGGCACAGCTTGCTCAAACCACTTTGCGTAGTGTTGCCGGCCAGGCGGAGCTGGACGAGCTCCTGTCGGAAAGGGAGAAATTAAACTTAAAACTGCAGGGAATTTTGGATGAAGCGACCGATCCATGGGGTATAAAAGTTACCACAGTAGAAATTAAAGATGTAGTCATCCCCGAAGCATTGCAAAAAGCAATTTCAAGGCAGGCTACCGCCGAAAGAGAACGGCGTGCCGTTATTGTACAGGCTGAAGGCGAAAAGCAGGCTGCAGGCAAGATTGCAGATGCAGCAAAAATTCTCAATACCGAAGAAGGAAGCTTTTATGTCAGACTGTTGAGAACCCTGCCCGAAATAGCCAGCCAGCAAGGCTCGCTTATTGCTTTTCCGCTGCCCGTTGAACTGAAGCATCTGTTCCCTGTAGCATTCGATAAAAATAAAAAAGATGAAGGCGGTGACAAAAAAAAGAAATAAATAAGAATAATGATTGATATAAATCAATAATTATAAGGCCATAGTAGTTAGCAGGAATGAATAATTCCATTGCCTGTCATTTCAGCTGACTGATATAAGTTACAATTTCTTTTTTATTGAATTCATGATAAGCAAACTTCAAGATAAACAGATATATCTTATTTGCTATTGTATGCCTAATCAATTAAATAATAAGATCGTTGAGTGACTTTATTATCTATATCCCCCCGATCTGCATATCTCTTATTCTGAGTGTTGGTGTAACGGTTACCCGGCTCATGTCCAGGTCATTGCCCAGCATATCTATTCCTTTGAGTACTTTCTCAGCGTTGCCTGCTATGGTCAAACCTCTGACCGGGTGTTGAATTTTTCCGTTCTCGATCCAGAAACCTTCGGCACCGCCGCTAAAATCACCTGTGGTGGTATTTAAGACTGATCCCGTCAGGCTGTTGAGCAAAAGTCCTCTGTCAGTTGAGCTTATTATCTGTTCAGGTGTATATTTACCTTCCGGAACCAGTATGTTGTGTGTGCTAATGCCGGGCAGCCTGGTGTATCCGCCTCTTGATGCATTACCTGTACTTTCAACTCCGGCTCTTGAAGCCGCATAAGTGTTGTAGTAGAAGTTTTTCACTACCCCGTTTTGCACTAATGTCTGTTTTGCCGTGGGTACTCCTTCACCATCGAATGGAGCGCTGCCCAATCCTTTTTCTTTTGTGCCGTCATCAATTATTGTTATCAGGTCTGAGGCAAATTGTACGTTCATGGCATCACTCAGAAAGGTTACTCCTTGCACAACACGAAGGCCGTTCAATGCAGCGATAATACCCCTGATCAGCCTGGATGACATTCTGTCGTCAAAAATAACACTTGCCCTTTGTGTTTTCACAGGTTTTGGATCAAGCATTTCCCAAGCTCTGCGTGCTGCAGTTTCAGCTATTTCAGGTATCGGATCAAGCTCATTAAAGAAACGCATAGAACTGAAATCATATCCCGTACTTCGCTGTTCTCCTTTTTGAGCTACTACCCCAAGACCCAGTGAGCAACCACCAGATTTATAGCTGTTTTGTATTCCATTGGAATTTGCTATAAATATTTCTGTTTCCCTGTCACCATAACTTGCACCCGAGCTATGCGTAATACGTTCATCTTTCATTGCCAGCTCCTCAACTTCAAGAGCCATATTTATCTTTTTATCCATTGAGAATTTTTTTATCTCAGGGTCATATAACCCTTCAATTTCAGTGTATCCTTTGTCTCCGGGCAAAACGTTGTGTTCATCAGGGCTGGTAAGCCTGGCATAGCCTATTGCCCTTTCGATGGTATCATGTAAGGATTTTTCCCTGAAATCATTACAATGGCTAAACCCAAGACGGTTATCAACGATAACCCGGAATCCGATGCCAATAGCATCGGATTCTTGTATGGCCTCTATGCCAGCATTGCGTATTCTGACTGATAGATCTCTGCTGCTTTGAAGGTACACTTCAGCTTTATCTGCACCACGGCGGAGGCATTGCTCCACCAGTTTTTCTGTTAATTCTTTGTAGTTCATATTCGTATGTCTTTGTTAATATCTTTTTTATTAGTAATGTTTTTGGTCAAAAATCCAAGAAACAATCTTAACGATACAAGCATCAAAAAACAAGCTCCAAAAGACAAATAAAATCCAATTCTCAAATTAATTAAATACCAAACATTTATTTTTTGTCATTGAAATTTAAAAAATTGGAATTTCCTTGTAATTTGCAATTTGAAATTTGTTATTTACCATTTGTATGGGTCAGGATCAAGCCCGGCTACCCCCCACATTAATACCTCTGATCCTTACAGTTGGCTGGCCTACTGTAACTTCAGCCGTTTGCCCTGCTTTGCCGCAAAACCCGACACCAAAATCAAGGTCATCTCCAACGGCATCAATGTTTGAAACTATATCCATGCAGGATCCTACAAGGGTTGCACCCCTGACAGGTTTTGTCTTTTTGCCGTTTTCAATAATGTAAGCTTCCCGGCAGGTGAAGTTGAACTGACCTGTAACAGGATTTACGCTTCCGCCACCAAGACTTTGAACATATAAGCCTTTTTTTGTAGATGCAAGTATATCTTCGGGCTTGTCATCTCCTTTTTGGATGAATGTATTTGTCATTCGTGGTATTGGAATATGGCGGTATGATTGTCGCCTGCCGTTTCCTGTCCTCTTCATATCAAGCTGTTTGGCGCTGAGAATATCGGTCATATATCCATTCAGAACACCATTTTCGATCAACACGTTTTTCTGTGCCGGTGTTCCTTCATCGTCGAAGTTGATTGTGCCGCGGAAGTTGGGTATAGTACCGTCATCTACCATAGTGAAGCAATCTGCAGCGACTTTTTTACCAACCTTACCTGTGAATGCACCTATTTCTTTTGCTATATTGTCAGCTTCGAGCGGGTGGCCTACAGCTTCATGTACCAAAACGCCTCCCCAGCCGTTCTCCATCACCACATCCATTGTACCTGCGGGGGAGTCTTCGGCTACGAGCATATCAACAGATTCCCTGGCAGCTTTTTTAGCCATATCTTCGGGTGATACTTTTTCAAACATTTCGAAGCCACTGTGATAACTTTCGCGTTGACGGCCCATGTGTCTTCTTCTGCCATCTTCACCTAAAGTGTTTACAATAAACATGATCATAGGCAATTCATCACCCAGGTATAAGCCTTCGCTGTTAGCTATAATGCGGCTGCGAACCTGGTCGTAATAATTGATACTGGTCATCTTTATTTTAGGATCATAATCCAAAGCAGTTTGATCAGCCCTCTGCATTATTTCTATCCTTTTCTCATCAGCAATTTCTTCAAGTGGCCGCTTAACGCTAACGTATGATTCTCTTTCGGCAGTTGAAAGGTCAACAGGTGTAATTGTATTTCCGTCATTTCTGGCAACGTATGAGGCTACTTCTGCGGCTCGCATAAGACTTGCCTCATCTATCTCATCAGTATATGCGAAACCTGTTTTTTCTCCACAAATGATCCTTACACCGGCACCTTGCCTCACCCCGTATATACCACTGTTGAATATGGACTCTTCCATTGATATTTCTCTGGAAATACGGTTTTCAAGATATATGTCGGCAAAATCACCGCCTCTTTCCAATGCTTTGTTTATTACTTTTGACAAAGTGCTTTTGTCTATAGCTATAGACCGACCGGGATTATCGCCTTGCCTGAAGGACGTCAGACCGGACAATAACGTTGGTGTTGCTGCTACCAAAAGCCCTCCTTTCATGCTTATTTCAAGAAACTTCCTGCGGGAAATGCTTCTTGATGGGATTTTTTTGTTGCTCATATATTTGATGATTTTTATTATTTTTTTCAACAAATATATTAAATTTTGTTTCTGAACTAATATACTTTCATCATTAATCTGTGGTATTTTTATATTATTAGAAATATGCAATGCTGTAACAGATCAACCAAGATGAAAGCCAGACTTAAAAAAACGCTTTGTCTTGTACTTTAAAAACAGAAAGCGAATCTTGTATTAAGTTGATCTGTCAATTTCTTATCTTTTCACAATCGTATAAACAACCTGCAAATTTGAGCGAATATTTTTCTCAATTATTATCATTAATGGTTTATTATCATTAATGGTTTATTATCAGAAAGGACCGGGTTAAAATAGGTTTTACCGTAAATTTACTACTATACAAAAATCCAAATTTATCTATAATTGCAAAAAAAATATTACTGTTATGCATTTATTCAAAAAAGATATAAATTATATTTTTATCATCCTTTATTTGTGTTCTTTTTTATTGTTAAATGTGTCATGCAGTTCTGATCATGATGAAGTATTGCCGGGTGATGAATATATATACGAAGTTCATTTTATTGATGTTGGGCAGGGAGATGCAATACTGGTAACGACGCCGGATAAAGTTTTGCTTGTTGATGCAGGCTTGAATAACAACAAAGCTGCCTCCTACCTCTATGATTTGGGTATTGAAAATATTGATATTGCCATTGCAACCCATCCACATGCAGATCATATCGGAGGATTTTTAGAAATCTTTGAAACATATGAAATTGGTGAAGTAATAGACCCCGGGGTTTCTCATACTACATTGACATACCATCAATATAAAACTGCGATTGATGAAAATAATATTTCATATACTATCGGAACAAAGAGAATGACAAGAGGGCTTGGAGATAATGCTTATTTAACAATATTGCATCCACCTGATCCCGTTCCCGATTATTCGGAAAGTTATCTCAATAATGTATCCATAGTAACCAGTGTAACTCTTGGGGAGATAACGGTCTTGTTGACCGGAGACATTGAAAAAGCAGGTGAATCATGTCTTTTGCATGAACCCGATAAATTACAAAGCAATATTTTAAAAGTAGCGCATCACGGAAGCAATTCCAGCTCAACCATGGATTTCCTTCAAGCAGTTGAGCCCGAAATAAGTATTATTATGTGTGGGGTAAATAATCAATACGGCCATCCGCATCAACCAACATTAGACAGATTAAATGATATTGGAACAGAGGTATTCAGAACCGATATACACGGAAATATTATCATTAAAACTGATGGAATAGATTATGATGTTTATGTTAACGAACGCATAAAGCTGCTATTATAAGGATTTGAAAGTTAAAAAACAAAACCCGGTTTTATTCGAATGTAACCAATTGCCTGTTATACCATAGTTTTTTGTCATATTTGCTAAATAACAATTTCAAATCAAAGCCGATACAATATTTTCAAAAGCAGTAATAACTACTTTTTCTGATTGATCGAATATGCTGTTGCCCTTCTCACCTGCTTCTCCTACTTCAGCAACCAATGGTATTTGTGCCAGTAATTTGGTATTATATTCCGATGCCAACTTTGTTCCACCACCTGAACCGAAAATATAATATTTTTCATCAGGATGAGGCCCCGGAGTGAACCACGACATGTTTTCAATAATTCCCAAAATCGGTACTTTCAGATCGGGATTTGCAAACATTGATGCACATTTGCGTACGTCGTTTAATGATATTTCCTGCGGAGTGGTCACGATAATTGTACCGGTAAGATTCAGCTTTTGGATTATTGTAAGTTGTATGTCACCCGTACCAGGAGGCAGGTCTATTATCATATAATCAATAACTCCCCATTTGGTGTTTTCCAAAAGTTGTGTTATAGCATTTGAAGCCATTGGGCCGCGCCAGATAAGCCCCTGATTCTTCGATACAAGGAAACCAATGGACATAATTTTTACCCCGTCTTTTTCAACCGGGAACATCACCTGCTTTTCGTCAATAACTCCGGCTTCTACTTTAGCATCTTCAATACCAAACATCTTTGGTATTGA
>PWZB01000135.1 GCA_003567625.1 Bacteroidales bacterium
CTGTCAAGACCGACAACTTTCCCTTCTTTAAAGGAATTGGGATTAGGAGCGCCTTCAACATAACTGTCCGGTGTATCGTAAAAAATGAAAGTATGTTTGACTATTGGCAGGTCAGCTTCGTTAAATCCGTCATGCCTGATTCTCCAGTAATATTGCAAAGCTCTCTCGTCTTCAAGCCCGGGATGTAATGTAGGCAATTCCCTGTCAACATTGTTTATCTGAACATAGCCCGGCTGTGTCACGCCGGTGAACTCTGGTTCAGCGGGCGTATAGCGGTTACCATCGCCTGTTTTTGTGTCTATTCCCAGCGGAAAAAGATAGAGAGTGTTATTTTCGGTAATTTTTCTTGTAATACCTCCGTTTGAATGATTTCCGCCAGTGCGTATCATCTTGTCTTCACCAATATCCGAGAAATTACCTCCCCCGTCAATATTATCTATTTCGTTTTCCACCGTTATACCATGGCTGCCTATATCAAGTATTCCGCGTCTCATATGGAGGTTTCCAATGGTTATATTGTTAGCATCTCCTGTAAAAGTAACCTTGTCGTCATTATTAAGCACTAATCTGCCGAACAGGGGATTTGTGCCAAAAGGTGTGGTGATGTTTTGTTCCGAACCGGATGACATTGCCAGAAACCCCGTGTCATCAATAAGTCCGATGGTTCCGCGATTTTCAAGTTCTTCGTCATGATCACCCAGCACAATTGAGAAGCTGTTATAATCAAGTATGCCGTTTTTAACGAACAAGCGATTGTGTATTTCTACCGGGCTTTGATAAGGTGTCGTTTCAACATCAGCAGGGCTGCGGCCTTCACTAATCAGGGTTACTTTGGTTTCCTGGCTGCTTTTATCTATTTCGAGAGTGTAAAATTTCAATGCTGGGCTTTCTTCGTTATTGGCAATAATCAATTCAGCATTTTTGTCGCCGAAGAACCGTGTTTTATTACCGTGATATCCTTCATAGCCGGCATTGGAGTTTGAGGAATTACCGAGTGTAAAGTTTCGACCGATGTTAAGGTCATATATTGTTTCTCCTTCGGCCCGTCGCGGGTGCAGTGTACAATAGTCGCTGATAAGCAGGTTGTTGCTGACGGTAAGGTCGTAGGTAAATCTCACATCAATATTGCCGCTGCCGCCGTATCTTTCCATTTGAAGATTCCACAGGTTGGCTGTAGAGTGGACAAAATAGTTATCGCCGCCTTGCAGCAGCAGCCTTATAGTTCCGCCCGTTACGCTGTAATCGTCCGATACGACATAAAAGCCGTTGTTGCCGTATGCGTTGTTGTCGTCATCACGGCTTTTGCCTATCATAAGTATTTCGCCGCCTTCCATATTGAAGATTCCATCTGAAGAGATGATGCCGAATGCGGGGTAAGCTCCCGAAATCTCACCACCTGCTTCTCCGGCGTAAGTGCGGTTACCACGTACTCTGACCTGCCCGCCCGACTGGTAATAGTATGTTCTTCCGCCGCCACCTGCATAGCTGCTGCGGAAAGAAGCCGCATCAACAATGCCGTTGTGGATTTTGACTGTGGCAGCATCCTCATCACGGTATATGAAACCGGCGCTGTGGCGTGTGCCAAAAAAGCCGGCATCTATACGGAAGGTGCCGAACAAAGTAAATGCGGTATGTCCTGAAGCTGCTTTGTGCCAGTCGGTGCCGGGAGGTCGTTGGCCCTCGGTATGTATTGTAGTGTAAACAGTTATGCTTGCCCCGTTAATCCATAACTTGCCGGTGGTGGGAACCGTAAAGTCTCCCCTGTTGCCATATTCATTGCCTTCGGTAAGTGAAGGCAAATGCATTGCACCACTGAGCCTGAGTGTGCCATTGCGTATCCATAACGCCTTGCGTATCTCAGGGTTCTCCTCGGCAAAACCACTGCCTGTGTTGTTGGCCAAATTGTTTGGACCGTATAAAGCAAAATTATCTTCATGATATGAGTTAATATGAACAACATGTGTATTGTCACTGCCTTTATCAATAATAACATTATAAAAATCAGTAGTACCGTTAAGTTCTGCATTTTGATTTTGAGTTCCCGTAAATGTAAAAACCACACCGCCGCTTTGAGTAAACTCCCTGTAATCGGGCCCGTCCTGGTTTGTAAAGCGCACAACACCCTGGTTTAAAAAATCACCATATAATATTACCTGGTGGAAGATAGAGTGGTATTCGCCCAGTGGTGGCAAAGAGCCTCCCTCTATCTGATATCCTTCGCGGGTATCACCTTGGCCGACAATGAACCTGCCATTGTTGTTTACCGTCAGGTCACCCTTGATGATGAGGTTAAGAATAGCCGTTTCCGTATCGTCGTTGATCCGGAAATCGCCTTGTTCGACCGTAAGATCACCATTCAGGGCGTAATCGGTAAGCAGTGTAAGGGTATGGTTGTTGTTCATATCTGCAACCATATTGTTGAATGTATATGGCTGATTTAGCGTAAATGAGTCGCCATAGTATTTAACGGTGCCACCGTTGCTGCCTGTAAATTCTGTTGCATCACCATCGGGGAAATTGTCAGCACTGAGTTTGATCATTCCTTTGCCTGTGATCACGTTAAAATCATGACCGGAAGTTGCCCCCAAAATAAGCCGCCCGCTGAATACCTCCAGGGAGTTGACAATGATATTGTTGGTGTTGACCGTAACTCTTTTATTGTCAACAATGATTACGTTGTCGGAGATATCCGGAATCTCCTCTTCCGGATTGTCAAAGCTGCCTTGTGTTATTGTCCATGTATGAGGATCTTCCCAGTTGCCATCCTGGTATGAATACCATGTTGTTGATCCCGTGCGCAAGTGCCCGGTTTTGTTCTTATCATAACCGGGAGCATTTTTTGAAGTATCCGGCTGCAGTTTAGTACTGCTTCCATTGCCAATGATCCCCTGGCTGCCTGTGGCCTCCTGACTCAGTGATGAAATGGACGCCGGGTAGCACAACAATAAAATTGAGGCAAGAATCAGGTTGCCTTTTAATAATTTAAGAGCAGGGCTTAGAATAGTAAAAGTTTTCATAATTAATGTTTTTTGGTTTTCCTGGTATATGAGCTTGGTAAAAAAATAGGTTTTCAAGTGATTCAACCTTTGTAACAGAAAAAAAATAAATAAACAGGCGGAAATCATTTTATGATCTTTTTGGGTTTTTGATAATATACAAAGGCTGTAAATTTTATTCATTTACTTAAAAAATATATATTAATCGATATAATTATATAATAAAATCAATTATTTTTTTGTTTAACTCAAAGACATGTTTCTATAGAGAGCAAAAAATTATCTTCTAAAAAGCAAATTTATAAAAAATTAATTATTGCAACAAAAAAAATCAATTTCAATTTATGCTTATTCGGTTAAACATTGATTTTTTATAACGAATTACGCTTATACTTAAACGAAAATATATTTGCTATGATATCTGACGGGTTTGGTGTATTTGTAGTTGTGAAGCGCTTTTCAAAGAATAGTGCAAGTTGAATTTTTGGTTTTTTTTATTTTTTAAGGTTAATTTATTCTGAACCGAATTTCTTAACGGGTATAGAAGTTATTAACAATATACTACATTTGACTGTAAGGCAATTGCACCTGTTTTCTTACCGTATTTCCGCGCCCAGCTCATTCCGGTATGCCCGGGCAAGTTTTTGCATGATCTTGTCTATCTGCTTGTCCGTCATGGTCTTGCTCTTATCTCGTAATATAAAGCTAACGGCATAGCTTTTTTTGTTTTTGCCTATTTTTTCATGTTTGTACACATCAAAGAGGTTGACTTTCACAAGGTGTTTTTTTTCGGTTTTGAAAGCCAGTTGTTCAATTTGTTTGTATGATATGTTCTGGTCAATCAGCAAGGCTAAGTCTCTTCGTACTTCAGGGAACTTAGGCAACTCTTCATACCTTGTTTTGAGCCGGCTGTAAAAATAGATCAATTCCGGCCAGTTGATTGTTGCGTAGAATACATCCTGTTCAATATCAAAATTATTTAAAAGGTTTTTTGACAACTTACCTGTTGCAGCAATATTTTTACCATTCAGTTTATAGTCAAGAGCGTACCGGTAAATATTATAATTATTGTTTTCGTCAATTTCCAGGTCCGATTGAGCTATTCCCATTTTATTAATGACATGAATTAAATGGTTTTTAAGATCAAAGAAGTCAATATATGAGTCGTCTGCTTTCCAGCTTTCGTTTTCTTTTTTCCCGGTCATTAGAATAGCAAGCTCGGTTGTTTCGCTGTATTTGTCAAGCGGGTTTTTGCTGTTGACATTGTTGAGTTTGTATATGTTGCCGAATTCGTAGAGTTTCAGGTCGGTGTTCTTGTGGTTTATGTTTCTGGCTAAAGTTTCCAAACATCCGTACAGCAAGGTTTGTCTCAGTGCATTATGGTCACGGCTGATAGGGTTGACTATTTTTACCGTATTTTCAGCACGATAGTCGCTATTGTTTTCATAATATGCAATACTGGTAAGCGAGTTATTTATGATTTCCCTGAATCCTTGCCCTGAAAGCATATCTGAAACCTGGTTCTGAAGATGTTCTTTATCGGGCTTGGGGCTCAAAACAATAGAAGATTTTATTTTGTAAGGGATGTTTATATTATTGTAACCGTATATGCGCAATACTTCTTCTGCAATATCTGCCGGACGGGTAACATCTACCTTAAAAGCAGGCACGGACAACTCCAACTGTTCTTTTTCTTCAAGAATAATCTCTATTTCAAGCGAGTTGAGAATATTTTTTACAACATCTTTGCCGATAACCTGCCCTGCCAGCTTGTTTAAATAATCATACTGAAAGTTTATGCGGATGTTTTTAACGGGTTTTGGGTAAACATCAACGATTTGTGATGATATTTTTCCTCCTGCAATTTTTTTGATAAGCAATGCTGCACGTTTAAGCGCATAGACGGTTATTTCGGGGTCTGATCCGCGTTCAAACCTGAACGATGCATCGGTATATATCTGGTGATGTTTAGATGACTTTCTGATGAAAACGGGGTTAAAACAAGCACTTTCTATGAAAAGATCTTTTGTGTTTCCGGTTATTCCTGAATTGGTTCCGCCTAAAATTCCTGCAAGGCACATTGGTTCTTCAGCGTTGCAAATCATCAGGTCGTTGCCTGTTAATTTGATATTTTCTTCATCAAGTGTTGTAAATATTGTCCCGGCAGGTGGCCTTTTTACGACGATTTTATTACCTGATATTTTGTTCGTGTCGAAAGCATGCAATGGTTGTCCTGTTTCATGAAGTACGAAATTGGTAATATCAACTATGTTGTTTAGAGGTTTCAGGCCTATTGACAGGAGGCGGTTTTTGAGCCATGCAGGTGATTCGGCAACCGTTATTTCTGAGATGGTAACTCCGCTGTACCTGGTGCAGGCTTCCTGGTCATCTATTACAACGGGAATGTGCAAGGAGTTGTTGTCAGTTTTGAAGTTGTTGACAGAAGGTGTTTTAAGCTTTTTTTTGAGTTTGGGGTTTTGGTAGTTGATGACTGCTACCAGGTCGCGTGCTGTTCCGATGTGTGATGCAGCATCTATACGGTTTGGGGTAAGCCCGATTTCGAAAATCCAGTCATCCTCAATTTGGAAATATTTGCTTGCAGGTGTACCTGCAGGAGTTTTTTGGTCAAGCACCATAATTCCTTCATGCGATGTTCCAAGCCCAAGCTCATCTTCAGCGCATATCATACCCTGTGAGACCTGACCGCGTATTTTTGTTTCTCTTATTTCGAGTGGTCCTTTACCGGTATAAAGAGTGGTTCCGACGGTGGCTACAGCTACTTTCTGGCCTGCTTTAACGTTGGGTGCACCGCAAACAATGGTTAGAGGCTTTCCCTTACCTATATCAACCGTAGTCAACGTCAACTTATCGGCATCAGGGTGTTTCGCACAGCTAACCACTTTGCCCACCACAACACCTTCAAGACCGCCTTTCACAGTTTGATGCTTTTTAAGATTTTCTACCTCAAGCCCGCAGTCGGTAAGCCATTGAGCAATTTGCTGCGGAGACTCCCCGGTCTCAACATAATCCCGTAACCAGTTATATGATATTTTCACAGTTTAATGAAATATTTGGTAACTATTCAGCTTTTAAAATCATTATGGTTTAATTAACTGACAATATAAACCTTATTATATTATCAAAATCCTTTGTGTTCTTTTGTGGTAAAAACAAAAAATAAATATCAATCATGCCGAATAATTGACTTTTGTTTATAAAACCGCATCGAATTGCTTCAGAAACCTTATATCGTTTTCAAAAAACAGTCTTAGATCGCTTATTTGGTATTTAAGTATTGTGATGCGTTCAATACCCATTCCAAAGGCGAATCCGGTATATTTTTTACTATCAATATTACAATTTTCGAGCACATTGGGATCTACCATCCCGCATCCGAGAATTTCGACCCATCCTGCATATTTACACATCGGACATCCTGTACCTTTGCAAAGCGAGCATGAGATATCCATTTCAGCCGAAGGTTCAGTGAATGGGAAATAGGATGGACGCAGGCGTATTTTTGTCTCTTTGCCAAACATCTCCTGTGCAAAATAGAATAAGGTTTGCTTAAGGTCGGCAAAAGAAACATTTTCATCAACATATAGCCCTTCTACCTGGTGAAATATACAATGTGCCCTTGCACATATGGCCTCATTGCGGAATACCCTGCCCGGAGAAATAGTTCTTATAGGCGGTTTGCTGCTTTGCATAACCCTTACCTGTACCGAGGAGGTATGAGTCCTTAGGGCGATGTCGGGGGCTTTTTCAA
>PWZB01000117.1 GCA_003567625.1 Bacteroidales bacterium
CCATCACCCGTTACTATTTTACCCTTTGCGAGAAGCATTTCGCGTTTTACGGAGAGACCCGGGAGCCTGTCCTGAAAAATGAAGGATTCGGTGGTCCCGTTATAAATACGGGATAAATTGTAAAAGGCTCTCCCTGCCGGTTTATCCGGCGGGGCAGCCTACCCGATTGAAATAACTGAATCAGCAACCAATAAACGCATTGGTGAATTCAAGACCGCTGCCGGTTAAAATATGAGTGATTATAAAGTGATGAAAACAAACATAATAAGTTGAAAAAATTATGTAAAAAAAGTTAACTTTTATTTGAAAAATTAAAATAATGTTTTTAATTTCGTATTAAGATAGGCAGGTTTTATATATACGATTTTTGTTTAATCAAAACTTATTCTTTCAAATGCTTATCATATTTAAAGCTAAAATATAAATTCTCAGAACCCACCCTTACACATATTTTAATAACAAAAAAAAATTGCCTATGAAACATAAAAACGTAAAAAATCACAAAACAAACCCCGCCAGGTTGCACATAAACCTTTGCGGGAAATTCTTGAACTACTCCTTACACCTTAAATTCAGGTGTACTCTGATGCAATATTATATTTATTATTGATGTGCATATTTTTTAATTAAAAATTTTTATTTATGAATCAAAAAAATTTTTTAAAATTAGCCACCAGCGTCTTAATACTGCTCTTTCTGTTTTCAACCCATGGCTTGTCGCAGCTACAACTGCAAAAGACTGCCACATCCGGCAGCTCTGCTATTTTAACCGGTGAAAACAATGGCGAATGGCTGAGGTGGGATGATGGAGTTAATGCAGATGGTGTTAGCACCAGTCCGAGGTGGTGGACTTCTGCTATCCTATTTGATATTGATGATCTTGTAGATTATGATGGATGGGCTGTCACGAAAATACAGGTTTATGAACAAGATTTCTGGACAGCCTTGGACATGCCGGATAATACAGGTTTTTACACTGTCAAAGGAAATGCCTCTGGTGACATTTTTTTAGGCGCAAGGGGAATTTATAAATCGACAGACCATGGATTGAACTGGTCTCCTACAAATTTTACTGAATTAGCAGGAACAATAGATATAAATCTGCAAAATGGGGACATTTTTACAGGTAATCATCTTGGCGTGTTTTTCTCAAATGATAATGGAGAAAGCTGGAATACAACAATATATAAAAGTAATGCACATAAAATATTTTTAAATTCTTTTAATGATATTTTAATCGGTTTTTGGGGTGGTATTTATAAATTAAATTATAATGGCACTGAAGGCAAGCAAGTTTTATATTTAGATAACCGTCATATTATAACTAGTATAACAGAAAATATTGATGGTGTGATGTTTGCAGGCGTAACAGGTCATATGGGCGGTGAAGGCGGTGGTGTTTACCGTTCCAATGACAACGGTGAGACATGGAAACTTTGTGGACTGCAAGGTAGATTCATCGAAACATTAGCGGTAAATTCACATGGCGTATTGTTTGCAGGCAGCTTTGGCGAGGGCTTTGGAATATACCGCTCTTTCGACAATGGCGATACATGGGAGCATTTAAAATACGATATTCAAGTAACATCTGTTGCAATTACTCCGGATGATATAATTTATGCAGCAAGTACAAAAGAGCACGGTCTGCAGGGAGGAGTTTTCCGTTCGGCAGATGATGGAGATACATGGGAATTGATTAATACAGGATTAACCAATTTTCATGTTGAAACTTTAGAGCTTTTACCTGATGGTTACCTCTACCTTGGTGCAAGGTACGCATATGGTCATCCTTTATTTAGAAGTGCCGAGCCGGTCTTTTTATTCTCCGAAACACCCGAAACAGGTAAATTTAAGGTATTCCCAAATCCTTTCACCAACCTTTTATATGTTGAATTTCCCGGCAACAAGACTTTACCCCAAAATATACCGTTAAAAGTCTTTGACTCTGCCGGCAGACTTGTGTTCAACCAAATTTTACCCGGTCAGCAAGGCAAATCAATCAACCTTTCATCCTTAAATCCCGGATTTTACTATATATCAATTGAGTTAAACAGACAACAATTTACCAAACCGATAATAAAACTTTAAGATAAACCTGGTTATGCATGCAAACTAAAAAAATTATTTACACACTTAAAATAAAAAAAACCGAAAAAACTTCCAAACAAATTGTAAAAATAAACAAATAAGCCTGATAAACTTAGAAATGTAAATACAGGCTATTTAAAATCAAATCAAATATTTATAAAAACTCAATGTTATGAAAAAATTAATTATTTTACTTCTCCTATACCTAATTGCAAATTTTACAAAGTGCGTTCATGCTCAGTTTAATGAAGGCCAAATTATCTATACTGAACCCTATCATGTTGGCGGATGTGAAATTACTTCGGAAATAAAAGCGATGCATGATTCACTACCGAAGCTTATTATTACTGAAAAATCTCAAAGAAATTTACTTCAGTACAAGGTTGACAACTCTACCAGAAAGTATTTCAGAGAAATATTTAAGCAATATATGGCTAGTTGTGCGCAAGCAGCAGGTGTAAGCTATATCTTTACCTATATGGTAAATCGGGAAAGAGATTTGTCCGCAGATAACGACGCAAACCTTTACCCCTCACATTATACGTGGAATTACTTAAACGAGGGAAAAGACAAAGGAACTGTTGCAAGTTTTGGTTGGTTCATAATAAGAGACAGTGGAATTCCAAATGTGGAAACATATGGAGGCATGTGGTTATATCCTGATCCAGCTGACACACTAAAAAGTAGAACTGTTTGGATGACAGGCTACGAGAAATACTTGACTGCAATGCAAAATAGGGTTATTGGTGATAATGATATCATGCGAATCAGTGATTTTGACATATATTTTGATGAGCGATTAAATGAATTAAAGCACTGGATTAATGACCTTGGGGAAGGTGATAACCAAAAAGGAGGTGGTTTAGCATATATGTCTATTTACTCTGGAGGTATTCAATTTGAAACTATACCACCATCCAGTGAGGAAGCAGGAAAGTCAATTATAAAATATTTTGGTAAAGAGGGCGGCGGTCATGCAATGACCATTGTTGGATACAATGATAGCATAAAGTATGATTTTTATGATGGAGAATGGGAATATGGAGCACTAAAACTTGCCAATACAGCTGGAAAAATTTGGCCAACCCAAAGTGATTCTGGCTTTGTTTATATGCCCTATCGATTGCTCGCATTACCGGGTAATGAAGGCGGTGTACGAAATCAGCAAGTAAGGCTAATTAAAGTAAAAGATACTCATAATCCACTCGTAACTTTAAAAGTCAAACTTCAGCACTCATCTCGTGAAAAAATCGATATTAGAGTTGGAGTTTCAGAAGATCCAAACGCATCTAATCCTGAATGTGTACAAAGATATACGCAATATTTTAGAGGTTTGGGAGGCGATTTTCCTATGCAAGGTTATGATAATGATGATCCCGTAGAAATAGAATTGGATGTAAGCAAACTGCTTGATGGTATAATACCCGGCAAATTTTTTCTTAAAGTAATTGAAAAAAATTTTGAGGGAAACAATGGCGAAATTTTAGAGTTTACACTTGTTGACTACGACACCCATAGCGGTATTCCAAAAGAAGTAAATTTTACTGATTTGCCTTTACCTGTTAATATTCAAAATAATGACACGACTTTACTTGCTATCGAATACGATTATATACCTAGGATTATAAAAGAAGATGTTACGATAAACAGGAATCTTATAATTCACAAAGATGTAAAAATTACCGAAGGAGCTATCGTTACTATCGCTGATAATTGTTCGATACATTTCGAGGAGATGGGTAAATTTATAGTCGATAATGATGCCAGCATAATTATTGGAAATAACGTAACGTTTACCAGACAAGAGGAAATTAACAATATTACCGTCAGTGGAAAAGTTGAAATAAACGGAGATTTTTTTACTGAAGTTGAATTCATCATTAACAGCGGTGGCGAATTGCTGTTAAATGCAGACGGTGTACTTGAATTGGCTTCCGGATGCCGTGTAGTTGTTGAGCTAACCGGTAAATTTATTGCAAACGGCGGAACAATTACTGGTACCGGTGGTAGTACAATTGAAGCTCAAGGAAAAATTGAAATAAAAGGCTATTGCACTTCAGAAGAAGTTGAATATTCTATATTGCCTACCGGCGAATTAGTTATTTGTGATGGTGGTATTTTATGGCTGAACAATTCAGTTATGAACATTGAAGAACCTGGTAACATACCCAACCCCAGATCGTTCGGCATGAAAATAAATCAAGGTGGTAAATTTGTCGTAGATAACGTTACTATTAAAAGTCCACCAAATCCAAATAACGATATTATTGCAATTGATGTTACAGGTGAAATTGAAATAATTGGCGATTGTAGTATCGAAAGGGTTGAATTCATTATTAACAACGGTGGGGAATTTTTGTTAAATACGGAGGGTGAATTCGAATTAGCTTGGGCGTCAGGCGTAGTTGTTGAACAAGACGGCAATTTTATTGCTGAAAACGGAACTATTACCGCCGGTTATGACCCCGGCACAATTGATATTGCCGGGGAGGGGAAAATAATAGGCAATTTAACTTCAGAAGGAATTGAATTCATTATTAACAGCGTCGGAGAATTTTTGTTAAACACGGAGGGTGAATTCGAATTGGCTTTTGAAGCCGGTGTAGTTGTTGAGCAAGACGGCAATTTTATTGCTGAAAACGGAACTATTACCGCCGGTTATGACCCCGGCACAATTGATATTGCCGGAGATGCGGAAATAATCGGCTATTGCAGCTCGGATGCTGAATTCGTCATTAATGACGGAGGAAAATTATCGTTAAATACAGAGAGCCTATTTGAACTGGCTTCCGAAAAAGGCATAGTTGTTAAAGCGTATGGCAATCTTTTTATAGATGAATGTGCGGTGCTTAAACAAGTTGAAGATGCAGTTATTGAAGTTGAAGCGAATGGCATTCTGTCTGTTAACCAGTATGCTATTTTAGATGTAGCGGGTCATTGTGCCTTTGAAATTTCACCCGACGCTATAATCCCGCCTGATTGTGTTCATCCTTATGACATAGTACCGCCTACTTATGTTGTTACCGAAAGCAATGCTCAGTGGACAGGTTTTAAAAACTACCGTATGGTGCGCAACCTTGAAATAAAACCCGGAGCCAGCCTCGAATTGAAAGAATCTATTATTTTGAGATTTCTTAACGACAAGGGTGTAATAATACGCCTTGGCGGACTTCTTGAGGTAAACAGCAGTACATTATCCTGTGCAGATATTCCTTGTATGGAGGAGGATATTTGTCTGTGGCAAGGCATCTATGTAGAAGGCAATCCCGATTTGCCACAAACCTTTGAAAACCAGGGTGCTGTTATTCTTAAGAACGGTGCCGTAATACAAAAAGCATTCAAAGCTGTTAGTCTAGGAGCTCCTTCTTTGCCTTCAACCATGGGTGGTGGAATTATACAGGCTACTGCATCATCTTTCTCAAGCAATTATTCAGATGTGATTTTTTACACGTACCAAAACACCGAATCGCCTAATAATTTATCTTATTTTATTAACTGTACTTTTCAAACCGGTTCAGGTTTTAATATGAATGATAGTCTTCTTAATTATGTTCAAACGCACCATGTAATTATGACAGGCGTTAACGGAGTGCAATTTTTAGACTGCGATTTTGTTGACAACAGGGATACTGTTTTATATTCTGAAATGCGAAAAGGTATATACTCATTGTCATCATATTTTCAGGTAACTGAATGCAACTTCGAAAATCTGAAGTACGGTATTTACGCTACAACCTCTCAGCCGAACATCAGCTTCAGGGTTGTTGATTCCTACTTTTCTTCCCTCAGGGGTATTTATTTCAATGGTATAGATAATGCCATTATCAGGGATAACCATTTTGATGTGCCATATATCCATTTTCAAACGCCGCTTGGTAATGGCACATATTCAGGTACTTATGGCGTATATATTGATAATCATGTTTCCGCTTTCAATATAGAGAATAATGATTTAAGCAGCACTTATGATGGAAGCCAGACTTACGGCTGTTTGGGAATCATTGCAAATAATACCGGCCCGATATATAAAGAGCTTTATCGCAATAATTTTGACGGGTTTAAAATCGGTATTGAAGCGATAGGGACAAACAGGGACTTAATAAGGCCTTATAGCGGTCTTGAACTCAGATGCCACGGATTTAGCAATAACGAGTATGATATTTATGTGACTGACATGGGTATAAGATATCATCAAGGTCATCCTCCGCCACCGGGCGAACCATGCAACGAAACCCTGGCAGGTAACCTGTTCGGAAATAACAGTCCAATCTTGGAGAGCAACTATTTAAACGAGGGTATGGATATTTGGTATCATCATCATCTTTATGGGGAAGAAGGAGACCCATCACGGGTAATTCCCGGAGTGTATAGCGAAGATACTATTGATTTAGTGGAGTATGAAGATGAACCATACGATTATCACATATCCTGTCCCGAAAGACCATTATTTGGTGGACTTTCATCGGAGGTTTTTGCCGGAATGGAATCTTCATGGATACAATACGAGGAAACCTCAAATAAGCTCGCGAAACTTGTTGACGACGGCAACACGGAACTGATGAACCAGATGGTAGAAAATACGGGAAATCACAATGCATATCAAAACTACCTGTACCTGGTATCAACATCACCCTATCTATCCGAAAAAGTGCTTACCACTTTGA
>PWZB01000136.1 GCA_003567625.1 Bacteroidales bacterium
GGTTATATGGATCCGAATATCTTGTAAAAGGATTCAGAGCCCAGCGTCTTGGGCGGCTGATTCTTTTGCTGTAACTGATCTGTGCGTTCTGATTGTTTTCAAAGCTTCGCCGTATATGAGCGCTGGGAAAAAAGCTGAAATAAGTGTTTCTGAAATCACCATCTTCAATAACGATTTGATCTCCTTCAATAACAGCATGTTCAAGCCTTAACCCACTTTGGATGTTATAGTTGCCCAGGGCAGTCGAATAAATACCGTAAGCCGAGTACCTTTGCTCATCCATGATGAAATGATCAGTACGACCGGAGTCAATTAAAAACTCGCCATAATCATGGTCAAATTCAAAAAAATCGAATTTGTTGTCGCTGCCCCTGAATATGGTTTGAAAACCTGCTTCAAATTTGATGTTCTCATTTAATGGGTGGGCATAATCTGCTTCAATCCTGAGATTATAGTAATCTCCGTCGTTATAAGTTTCTTCAAGTATCTCCGGAAGGTCTTCCAGTTCAGCATGGTCATATAGTATCCTTTCAAGCGCCTCTTCCCTGCTGAAATCGGTATTCGAATACCTGGCATCAAAGGTAAATTCACGGTACTCTTCATCAAAATCTCTTTGATATCTTAAAGAATGATCAAAACCGTCACGCATCATCATATTACCGGATGTAATATCTTCCCTGTAATCATCAAACCCGCCAATTAATGGTAATTGTGAATTGGCAAAGAGATAGTCCTGAAAATCGTCGGCATTTCTTTCCCAGTTACTGTATCTTGTACTGAAGGTGATAGTGTTCTTATCCCTAAAGGTATAATCAATTCCAAGCCGGATATTATAAGTATTCATGCTTCTTTTAAAGTCCATATCCTGGTGATGGTAAGATGTATCTGCTTGTCCTCCGGGGTTTGAGAACCAGCTTGTACGGTCTGATTTGCCCCATCCTTCCATATTAAAGAACCTGCCGCTGGCGTTACCAAAGAAATTAATATTATCAACCGGCCGGTAGTTAAAGTTCAAAGAGCCGCTGTACCTGTTGTTGGTGCCGGCGCTGATGTTTATCATGCCGTTATATCCCGGTCTTTCTTCTTTTTTTGTAACTATATTGATGATACCTGCGGTTCCGTCCGGGTCATATCTTACAGAGGGATTGGTAATAACTTCGATACGATCGATCATTTCGGAGGGTATTTGTTCAAGTACGGCATCGTCGTCGAGCCCTGTCAAGGCGGACGGCCTGCCGTCAACCAGTATGGTAACGTTCTGGCTGCCCCTCAGACTGACATTTCCGTCGAAATCAACACTAACCGAAGGTATGTTTTGCATAAGCTCAAGAGCCGTTCCCCCGGCTGCCGTCAGTTCTTGCCCTACGTTTATGACTCTTCTGTCAAGGCCTATCTCCATCATTTCGCGGGTGCTCTCAACCACAACTTCTGATAAATACTCTGCAGTTGGGCTTATCTTTATGAGGCCTGTATCATAAACAGGTTCTCCAGGTGTTATTCTTATACCGTTATATTTATATGCCGGATACCCTACAAACCGTACCTGTATATAATATTGACCCGGAGGTACATTATCCACAATAAACCTGCCATCTTCATCAGATATGGCACCTGATACCATGACCGAGTCTTTCTCACGGTATAAAACCACACTGGCATACATTAAAGGTTTATCTGTATGTTCATCCATCAACTTTCCCTGTACAGTGCCAATTCCGGGCAGTGTTCCGTCTCCTCTTCTTCCTTGCTGAGGAGGTTGTTCGGCTGACAACTCTGGAGTGATAAAGGATAATACTAAAAATAACCTGATTAAAAAAGGCTTAACCCGCAGTTTAATGTTTCGATCCATCTGTTTTATTCATTTTTTAATTTGATATATTTAAACCTCTTATTGAACTGTATCCTAAAGAATATTTTTGATCAAAAAGAATTTGATAATAAGACAAACTATAACGGATAAAGTTTAATTTACTTGCAATTTTTTATATGTTTTATTAAATAACGAAACAGATAATTTTTCGTTGTATTTGTACCACTGAAATGAACTGCTTTAAGGTAAAAGAACATGACAGATTAAAAATCAATAATAAAAAGAACACATATCTTATTAAATTATTAACAGTTGCCGGGTTGCATGGCTTCAGTTTAGTTAACCGCCTGATTGTTTGTGTTTTAAACAAACATTTTACGAGCCCCGGTTGTTAATAAAGCGAAACACTTAATGGTTGATATTTTTCAGCTTTGTTATATATTGCGCACCGCAAAAAGAGATAGTGTTATAGAATGACAAATGTTTTGACATATAGCGAAGATAGTATTCGCACACTTGATTGGCGCGAGCATATTCGTATGAGACCGGGCATGTATATCGGTAAACTTGGCGATGGCATTTCTCCCGATGATGGAATTTACGTGCTTCTGAAAGAGGTGATTGATAATTCAGTGGATGAATTTATCATGGGTTTTGGAAAAACCATTGAAGTAAAGATAGTTGATAAAGTTGTTACTGTGAGAGATTTTGGGCGGGGCATTCCACTGGGTAAAGTGGTTGATTGTGTTTCGAAAATCAATACCGGTGCTAAATATGACACTAAGTTATTCAAAAAGACGGTCGGCTTGAATGGTGTCGGAACGAAAGCCGTGAATGCATTATCGGTAAAATTTAACATTAAATCCATACGTGAAAGTAAAATCAAGGATGCCATATTTGAAGATGGCAACCTCGTTGAAGAATCACAGCATGATGATACGGCTCAACGAACAGGAACCGTTGTAACCTTTATGCCTGATGAGAAAATTTTTGGCAATTACCGTTTTATTGACGAATTTGTTGAGCGGTTATTATGGAATTATGTTTTCCTGCATCGTGGTTTAAAAATCATTTATAACGGCCAACGCTTATATTCTGAAAACGGACTCAAAGATCTCCTTGAGAGAAATATTGATTATCCTACTGTTTATCCTGTTGTTCATATTGTTGAAGATGATCTTGAGTTTGCTTTCACTCACAGTGCTACACAATAAAGTGAAGAGTTTTTTTCTTTTGTTAATGGTCAGCAGACCGTCCAGGGAGGTACTCACCAGGCTGCATTCAGGGAAGCTTTTATCAAAACGATCAGAGATTTTTATAAAAAAGATTTTGAAGCAAATGACATTAAAACTTCCCTGATCGTGGCATTAAGCATTAAAGTACAAGAACCGGTTTTTGAATCACAGACAAAAACAAAGCTTGGTTCACAGCATATTGAGCCCGGAGGGACCACCATACGTAATTATATCGGCGAAATTTTGAAAAAGCGACTTGATAATTACCTGCACATGAACTCCGATATTGCCGATGCATTGTTGAAAAAAATCCTGCAATCGGAAAAAGATAGAAAAGACCTGGCAAACATCAAAAAAGTTGCCAGGGAAAGAGTGAAAAAAGCAAATGTACATAACAAGAAACTTCGTGACAGCAAGATTCACTATAATGATAATCATCCCCTGAGGCTTGACACTAAGTTGTTCGTTACAGAGGGTGATTCTGCGAGCGGTTCAATAACAAAAGTTCGTGACGTGAATACACAAGCTGTTTTTAGTTTAAAAGGGAAACCTTTGAATTGCTATGGTTTATCAAAAAAGATAGTCTATGAGAACGAAGAGTTTAACCTGTTACAGGCGGCGCTTAATATAGAAGACTCACTAGAAGACTTGCGTTATAATAATATCATTATTGCAACTGATGCCGATGTCGATGGTATGCATATCAGGCTGTTGCTGATAACCTTTTTTCTTCAGTTTTTTCCTGACCTTGTTCGTAATGGGCATCTTTATATTTTGCAAACGCCATTATTCAGGGTTCGTAATAAGAAGAAAACTATATATTGTTACAGCGAAAATGAAAAAGCCACGGCACTAAATGAACTTGGAGATAAAGCTGAAATAACCAGGTTTAAAGGGCTTGGCGAAATATCACCTGATGAATTCGGGAATTTTATAGGGGAAAATATACGCTTGGAACCGGTTATTTTACGTAAGGAAAATGGCATCGGTGATATATTGAACTTTTATATGGGCAAAAATTCTCCTGACAGGCAAAACTTCATAATAAACAACCTCAGGTTTGACCTGGATATGGTATGATATTGTGCAGTATTGTGGTGATTGAAGGGAATTGGGTGTGGGGTTAATATGGTTAATATGGTTAATATGGTTAATATGGTTGGATGGTTATATGGTTATATGGTTATATGGTTGGATGGTTGGTTATGTGGTTTTTAGGGTATTAATGATTTATTCTATGAGTTTGAATTTATCCCAGTCATCTGCCACTTTAAATTTTTCCCGGAAATTATCAAGTTTTTCTCTTGGCATGTTTATGGTTTCTGTTTTTTCTTCATTTGCCTTAATGTCGGATAAGTTTATACCCAGGGGGTTTATAATGGCTGAATTGCCGGAGTATTCAACATTGTTGCCGTCTTTGCCTGTCCGATTTACACCGATTACATAAGCCTGGTTTTCTATGGCACGGGCCATAAGCAATACGTTCCACGGATGGCTGCGTGGAGCAGGCCAGTTGGCAATATTGATAATACAATCATAATCAAACCCTGTTTCAGGGCTGTAAATATTTTTGCACCAAACAGGAAACCGCAGGTCATAACATATCAGCAACAGGAATTTCCAGCCTTTATACTCCACCACAACTCTTTCTTTGCCGGGGGTATATTTTTTTGTTTCCCCGGCAAATTTAAATAAGTGCTTTTTATCATATTTGTAATGATTTCCGTTGGGCTGCATCCATACCAGGCGGTTGTAAAACCTGCCATTATCAAGTGTCGGCATGCTACCGACCAGTACAAAGTTTTTTTCTGCAGCCAGTTGCTTCATCCACCGGAAAGTATCTTCCTTATAGGGTTCGGCATAATCGGCCGGATCCATTGTAAAACCTGTGGTAAACACTTCAGGTAATATAACCAGATCAACAGGCTCATTGATCAGGCTTATTTTTTTTTCAAACATTTTCCTGTTGGCTTCGGGGTTTTCCCAGTGAAGCTTTGTCTGAATAATTGAAACTTTTAAATCTTGCATAATATTTTGGCTGCTTTTTCGAGTGTTTCTTCTTTTTTGGCAAAACAAAACCGTAAAGTATTGTTATTTACAGGTTTATTATAAAAAGATGAAACAGGTACCGATCCTATTCCAAATTCTTTAATAAGTCTTTGTGCAAAATCCATCTCAGGTTCATCGGTTATAGTACTATAATCGAGTAATTGGAAATATGTTCCGAGTGAGGGTATTATTTTAAAACGAGAGTTATTAATAAGCTTTACAAACTGATCACGTTTTTCCTGGTAAAATTCTCCCAGTTTTTCATAGTTTGACCTGTTTTTCAGGAATTCGGCAATCGCATGTTGTATTGGTGTGTTTGAACAAAATACGATAAACTGGTGCACTTTACGAAACTCTTTCATAAGGTTTTCGGGTGCAAGGCAATATCCTGTTTTCCATCCGGTAGTATGGAAAGTTTTTCCAAACGAGCATGTTACAAGGCTTCGTTCAGCCAGTGAAGGATAACGGCAAACGCTTTGATGTTCGTAACCGTCAAAGATTATATGTTCATAAACCTCATCACTGAGAATAATGATGCCGGTGTTTTTTGTGATCTTTTCAAGCTGCATCATATCTTTTGCTGAAAGAATGCTTCCTGTCGGGTTATGAGGCGTATTTATTATGATCATCTTGGTTCGTTGATTGAGCAATTTGCGTACTTCGTCCCAATCAATGTGATAATCGGGGATTTTAAGCGGAACGCAAACCGGTATTCCGCCATTTAGCTTTATTGCCGGGACGAAACTGTCATAAGCCGGTTCAAAAACGATCACTTCATCTTCTTCCCTTATAAATGCGCTAATGGCAGTATATAAAGCCTGCGTAGCGCCTGCTGTAACAGTGACTTCCGTTTCAGGGTCGTAAGAAGCCGTGTACATATATTCGGTTTTTTCAGCTATGGCTTCACGAAGCTTCATTACTCCCGCTAAAGGTGCATATTGATTATACCCTTTGTGCATGTATTTGGTAACGAGTTCTATTAGTTTTGATGAACATTCAAAATCGGGAAAACCCTGGGAAAGATTAATAGCATTGTGCTCGTTAGCCATATTTGACATTACGGCAAAAACTGAAATCCCTGTTTTGGGCAATTTTGAGTTTATTATTTCCGGAAATGGGTTCATAATGGTTATTGCTTAATTTTTGTTTATAATAATCATTTTTTATAAGTTTCCGGTTACGAATTTAAAAATTGGATGGCAAGATTAATTCTTAACCGGATACTGGTGATTTTTTTATTAATTTTACATTCAACATATCATTTACAAAAATAAAATAAATTTAATAAAAGAAGATGTTTTGTGTTCTTATAATATGATAGTATTTTTTATTATAATATGTTGCAGGTAACTGGTAACGGGAGGCGGTGGGTTAATCGGCAATCGGTTTAGCTATGTCTGCAGAACACAAAAAACAATTAACAGTTATTTTTCAAGTAATAAAGATTTTTTAATAACCGAATAACGACAAAAATAATTTAATTATAAGCATATGAAAACAGTTGAAGATTATAATTTCAGGGGTAAAAAAGCGATTATCAGGGTTGATTTTAATGTACCGTTAGACAGCAACTATAATATTACCGATGATTCGAGGATCAAAGCAGCACTTCCGACTGTGGAAAAGGTTTTAAAGGACGGTGGTTCGGTGATTTTGATGTCGCATTTGGGTCGTCCGAAGGAAGGTCCGGAGGAGAGGTACTCGTTAAAACATATAGTTGATCATTTAAGTCGGTTGCTTCAGAGAGAAGTGAAATTTGCAGATGATTGTGTCGGGAATTCGGCTGTTGAAATTGGTGATAACTTAAAACCGGGCGAAGTCTTATTATTGGAGAATCTCAGGTTTCATAAAGAGGAAACCAAAGGTGACAGGGATTTTGCCAATAAATTGGCTTCTTTGGCTGATGTTTATGTAAACGATGCTTTTGGAACGGCTCACAGGGCACATGCATCTACAACGGTCATTGCAGAATTTTTTTCTGAAGACAAGATGTTTGGGCTTTTACTTGCACGTGAACTCAAAAGTATTGAAAAAGTTGTAAAAGACATTAAAAGACCTTATTTGGCGATCATCGGCGGTGCAAAGGTATCAACCAAGATAGACGTTTTAAATAATATTATTGATAAGGTTGATGACCTGATTATAGGCGGAGGGATGATGTTCACTTTTATTAAGTCGCAGGGAGGAAAAATCGGCAAGAGCCTTGTAGAAGATGATTACCTGGAGACAGCACGGGAAATGATGTATTATGCAAAATCAAAAAATGTGAATATTCACTTACCTGTTGATGCTGTAATTGCTGATGACTTTTCCAATGATGCCAATACCAGGGTTTGCAAAAGCGATCAAATACCTGATGGATGGATGGGTATGGACATTGGTGAAAAAGCACGTCAAAGTTTTTCATCCATTATCGGGAATGCCAAAAATATTTTATGGAACGGACCGATGGGTGTGGCTGAAATGGATAAGTTTGTTGCGGGAACAGAATCGATAGTAAAAGCAATGGTAGAAGCTACTGAAAAGGGTGCATTTACACTTGTGGGTGGTGGTGATTCGGTAGCAACAATAAACCGGCTTGGCATGGCCGCTAAGGTTAGCTATGTGAGTACAGGCGGAGGTGCTTTGCTTGAATATATTGAAGGGAAAGAATTGCCGGGTGTAAAGGCAATATTGAAAGATTGAATCCGCTCCGAATTTTTATGCAGATTCATTCTGGTGATGGGTAATCTTATAAAAAACGGAAATTTGAAAAAATAATATCCAATGAATGGGGAAATCCGAAAAAGCAATGTTTCTTAACTTTTTCTAATGGGTTTGAAGTTTACTGTTTTTATAAAGATGGTTTAAATCCGGGTTAAAAAAAGGGCAGAATAAATTAACATTTTTAATTTATTAACCTTGAGTGAAAAGGTTCAATAAAATTATTAAAAAAAACATACTTTGTTATTCAGATATTTTCTTTTTCTTCTTTTTTTTCGATAAGCAGTAAAAGGTCTTCAATAACTTTTTGCAGGTATTCAATACATGATTCACTTTTAACGACATAATTAAACACACCTAGTTCCTGTAATTTTGCAACGAGATTAATATCACGTTGTGCTGAGCATGCTATAACAGGAATTTCAGGATGTTTCTCATTTATTTTTTGTATTAATTCATATCCGTGAATATCGGGCAACATAAGGTCAACAATAACAATATTAGGCTTTTCATCAATATGATTTAACAGCTCCTGTCCTAAAACGAAATTAGAAATAGTAATATTTTTTATAGAACCAAGGCACAGCTTGAGTAACATTCCCTCCGTTTTGTTGTCTTCTATAACAAAAACTTTTCTTTTATTTTTATTCATATAATTACAATTAGGGTACTGTCTGTATTATTATTTTTTAAAATCCAAAAGTCCCATCGTAAAGCTCAATACTGTAGTAAAATAAATGATTTACTTAACATGGCTGCTATATTTATTTACCAAAATTAAATATATTCAATTTCCCCGGCCGTTTAAAAAATATTTTGGGTAAACTATTTAATTGACAGTAGATAACATACCAACCGCACATCCTTCTAGTCCGTCTTTAAATGTAAATGTTAAACTATATCGTCCACTCATAGTGACTGGATATTCAATGAACGGGAAATGACGCTTTGTGTTAATATCATAAGTAGTTGCAATTAGCTGATCTCCCCGATAGAGGCTTATGACTACTTCCCCGGGCTTGGTTTGGTCATTACAAGCAAATATCCTGTAGGTGGTTCCACGGTTAAGAATAATTTCGTACCTGGTAACACGGGGTGAAGACCCTCTTTGAACTTCCCCGTGTTGGACAGGGAAGCTACGGATGAATCTCGCATTACCTAGTTTAGCATGGCAAACATCCGTTAGTTCATCTCCACATTGTGATTTTGCTTCGAATGGAATGCAAAATACTGTTAATGTGGCAATAGCCATTGTGAAAAAAAGTTTTTTTATCATAATCATTCGATTATTTTGTTTCGTATATATTCAACTTGCTTGCCAATTCCAGCAACTATTTCTTCATCGATATTTACTTCACTTCTTGAATTATCGACAACGACAATATTACCATCAACTTCTTTCATAGCCGGTTCTTTATATATATATGTTATTGATACGTTGTCAAACTCTTTTTTCAAATCCATTAAATCAAGGAATAATTCTTCAAAATTAGGATCATTTCGGTAATTACTCAACAAAAGTAATATATTATCCAGAACGATCTTTTGTTCGCCGATACGTTGGTGGATGCGTTCTTTATTAGTTGGGTAGGTTTCAACCTTAGTTGCGATATATAAACTTTCTATCCATGTTCCATAGGCGATAAGCACGGAAATGCTGCTTCGGCTCTGGTCTATCAGGTATCGTGTCATACTGTCAAAGCCACGATTGGTAATATATAACACTGAATCAACATTACGGCTGCTCTCGGATAACTTGTTCAAGGTTTCATAATCAAAAAATTGCCCTATTCGTAAATCATCAGCCAGATCTTTTACATTACGTAAATATGAAAGCGTGGTAACAGTTCTGTCGTATATGTTCATATAAACCAGGTCTGTGCCATATACGCCGAGGTTTAATGCCCTTTTGAAATTGGTGTTGTAATTGTTTATACCGCTGACAGGATTCAGTAATTCCTGAGAATAGATCACGTCAGATTTTTGCAGTAAAACAGACATTTCAACCGGATTAGGTACCGACGATATCATCTGTCCGACAACTTCATCGGTCATTTTGATATCTTCAGAAATCAGCGTATCGGCAAGAAGGTCTGTAGCTTCTTCTCTTTTCTCGGGAACACAAGCTGCAAAAAACAATGCTAAAAACCCGGATATTATTAGCATTGATGAAACAATTCTTTGTGTCATGGCAAGTATTTTTATGATATTAATACTAAAACTTATTACAAATATAATCAAATTCCCGTTTGTTCTATCAAAAAATCACGTATTTTATTTCTAAATTTATTAATTTTTTGTTTTATTATAGGGATTGCGTTTTCTGCAAAGAAAATTGTTTTTGAGAATATATGGTAATATAAGGCAAAATATAGTAACAATGTAAAAATCCAAAGTATAATGAGATTAAAATAGAATGTATCATATAAATTGCCCAAAAAATGTTTTCTTGGTGCCAGGAAGTGTGACCTGAAATTAAATAATCTTTGATCCTGCGGGTCAAGATATATTGGATCGGTTTTTTGCACCAGGTGGTTATTAAGCCTTACAAGTGGTAATTCAACCATGACATTTTTGACAAAACTTGTAAGGTATTCATTATGATAATCATTCATCAGTTGGCGATACTCCTTATGCTTTTCAGGTGTTCTTATCCTTTTTGCAATTTCCTCATCAATTGCATTGTTTACAGTATTAAAACGAGCCCGGTAAAAATCATTTAATTTTTCCAAATAGCTGGTCAGGCTATCTGCAAGCGAGGGGTTAAACTTGCCGGGTACAAGCTTATTTATTTGATTGAATTTATAATCGTGATACTGTGTGAATATGCTTTCATGCTCTTTGGTGATTTCATTTCTAAGCAGTTCAAGGTTATCTGCGCAGATAGGCTCTTCGTATCCTTGCGAAAGCCTGAATTTGTAATCCTCCACATATCTTTTCAGTTCAGGAATATAGTATACATTTTTATAATACAAAGCGCTTTCCAGTTTTCTTCGCGAATAAAAATCACGGTTATACTTATTGTTAATGTATTGATTAACAACAAGCCCTTCAAAAGCCCATCTTGAAGGCATTATTTCGGCAATAATGGGCACTTTTTCCTGCCCGCCTCCAATAGCACGGTTTATTTTATCAAAGCTAAACATTGCCCCGGTTAATACCATTTGCGGAATGATTAAAAAGGGAATCAGAATATATATTGTTATGGCTGAGTTGAAGGCTGAAGAAATATTAAGCCCCAGAACATTTGCAAATGCAGCTAGAGAGAAGAAAACTAACCAATACTCGAAATACATCCCTTTGATTCCTAAAATATAATTTCCTACAATAATAAATAAAAATGCCTGGATGGCTGATAATATAAAAAGGATACCTGTTTTGGCGCATAAATAGCTGCTGCGGCTCAAATTTAAAAACGATTCACGTTTTAGGATTTTCCTGTCTTTGAAAATTTCTTCGGCACTGACGATAAGCCCAAGGAAAAGGGCAACAATGGTGCACATGAAGATATAAGGCATGACGTTATCATTATTACGGAAAATATAGACATCAGATGTTGGGTCTTCTACATACCGGATCACGAAAGCAAGCAGAAATCCTAATAAAGGAGCTTCAAGCAAGTTAAGTAAAAGGTATTGTTTGTTTGAAATCTTGGAAAAAAAGTCGCGTGAAAAAAATATTTTGTATTGATTCAGCCAATTGGGTTTTTTGAAAGATTCGGGCAGTTTGTCGAATGCACCTGTTATCTTTTTTACAGGTATTTTATTTTTAAAATGTTCGTACCACTCGGCCGGAGATACTTTTCGGTTGGCTGTTGGTTGTCCGTACTCATCAACAATTCTTGACTCAATAATGCTGAAAATGGTTTCAGGGTTGACATTACCGCAAGAGGGACATTCACCGATATGGCTGTCTATTTGATTGTCAATCTCTTTAAAATATATTGCTGCTTCAACGGGGTTTCCGTAATAAATTTGAAATCCTCCATCATCAAGGATTGTTACATTGTCAAACATTTTATAAATTTCGGAGGATGGTTGATGAATAACGACAAATATAAGCTTTCCCCTGACGGTTAATTCCCGCAGAAGTTCCATGACATTTTCGGAATCGCGTGAGGATAATCCTGATGTTGGTTCATCAACAAACAAAACTGCGGGTTCACGAATCAACTCAAGGCCGATATTCAATCGTTTACGTTGCCCGCCGCTAATCTCTTTATTAAGGGGGTCTCCTACTTTCAGATTTTTTATGTGCGAAAGGCCCAGGTTGAACAATACTTTGTTTACTTTGTTTTCAATCTCTTCTTCCGAAAGGCTTTTATATACTAACTTTGTGCTATAATAAAGGTTTTCATAAACGGTAAGTTCTTCAATTAAAAGATCATCTTGAGGAATATATCCGATGATACCTTTTACAAGGTCACTTTCTTCGTGCAAATCATTAGCGTTTATATATATATATCCCCTGGTCGGTTTTGCCATGCCTGACATCACATTG
The DNA here is from genome assembly GCA_003567625.1 of Bacteroidales bacterium. GTDB lineage: Bacteria > Bacteroidota > Bacteroidia > Bacteroidales > UBA7960 > PUKZ01. Next base: position 12,298 of record PWZB01000136.1, read on the forward strand.
AGTAATGTTGTTTTGCCTGACCCGCTGGCTCCCATTATGCCTAACATTTTTCCGGATTGTTCTTCAATGCTGACTTCCCTCAGGCCAATATGACCACTAGGGAATCTGTAATGTACTTTATCAATTTTGAAATGTACATTTATTGAGGTATCATCGGATAAAAATTTTGATGCAACATCAGTGTAAAAAATGGGTTTGCCTTTAGGTTGTTTTATTACACTACCCCTGGCAATCAAGTAAATTTTACGATTATTTATTGGTAAACCGTTCAGTAAAAGTTCCCTGGTCGAAGTATAACGAAGGAAATAAAGGTCAACACTCTGTATTCGTAAAACAATTATATTTCCTTCAAGTTGAGGGAAAAAAATATGCTTTGCTTTTTTTGTGGGGTTTTTTTTTGAATTTATCAGTAAGATTTCCGGAATATCCCAATTTTCGATATTTTCTTCTACTACAAATGTTTCGATAGCTTTATATTCTTCTTTACTTATGTTAAAGACTTCGGCAGCAGTATCAATAATCGCCATTCTTTGGGGGGTGAATTTTTTGTCTGAATTAACAAGTTCGAATAACCTGACAAGAACAACGATTTTTTGTTTTTGTGTAAGGGTTTTATTGATTTTTTTGGCTATTCCAAGTGTTTTGACAGAATCTTTAACTGAAGTAAGTTTTGGTTTTTTTTCTTGCTCATTTTCAGAGGCTTTTTTATCTCCTACATAGTCATCAAACAGGGCAAGATATTCCTTAACAGAGCTTTCGTTAAGTTGCTGACGAAGAAAATTCTCAACATATACACGTTCGTTGGTTGACAGGCCAACGTCTTGCTTTGCAATAATTGCAAAGAGCTGCATCAATGCTTTTAGAATTTCTTCACTCATTCAGAAGATTTTTATGTAATACAATGAAATGCGCTATGATGTAAAAAGGTTTGGCAAAATATTAATAACTATGCATTTCAAATGGAATATCAACAATTTCAGAATATTCTTCACCTGCTTCAAGCATATCTTCATCGTCTTCCTGGTAGTACCATTGTACTACCACATCATTACCTTCATTAAGGATGTCTTCAAATTTAAGAAGAATATCCAGAAGGGCTTTAGAAGACGCTGTATTAAAGTATTCCAGCCTGAATATTACGTTAGTTTTCGGATTAGGATTTTTCCCATATTCTTCAATCCATTGTATAGCCGGAGTGTAAAAAGTAACCACATCCTCAGGCAACGACCTTCCGGAAAACTCGATTATGTTGTTTTCAGCATCAAGTATTACATTAGGAGTATCATCAGTCCCTTTAATTTTTATTACATCCATATTTATAAATTTTAAATTAATCGATACTTCTTGAAATTTTAGTTCTTAAAATAAAAAACCGGTTATTCTCGTCCATTTCTGCAAAATGGTATTCCAGTTTTTCGCCGGTTTTCCTTGCAATATCAATCAGCCCTAGTCCTGCTCCCCCTTTATCGGATACTGATCCTTCCCTCATTTGTTTCTTAAACAATTCTTTCAGGCCTTCTTTATCAAGCTGGTTAATTTTTTCCAATAGAGCTTTAAGTTCAGGCACCCTGTTTTTATCTACAGCATTGCCGGTAATAACCTGGTATTCATTTTCTTCTTTACCTATTTTACCCACAATAAAAATACCATTACCGTATTGTCCTTTATTACCCTTGTATTCATATTCTTCGGCATGTTTGCTAAGGTTTTGCAAACATTCAACCATAACATGAAAAACTTTTCTTTTTATCGAGGTATTTTCGCTGTAGCTGTTCATTTTATTTTCAGCCAACGATGTAAAAGCTTTTGTTATTTGATGCGTTATCTCTCCATCGTAGACTAAAGTGAATTTTTTAGCCATCATATCTTCATGTAAAGAGCAGATTAGCTTCAAGTAGTTTGAATTTTCCATTTTTGTGTTTTTTCAATTATTAAAAATCGAATTTTATTTACGTGCAATTTTACAAAATAAATGTTTATAAACCTAAAATCTAATACCTATCATAAGCACATCGTCAATTTGTTTATTATCTCCCAGCCATTTTATATAGTCATTTTTAAAATAAGCTAATACTTGATTCATTGGGATGTCTTTGTTTTTGATAATAGCCTCTTTTATTCTTTTCGGGAAATATTTTTTCCCTTCAGGGCCTCCAAATTGGTCTGACAAACCATCGGAGAATATATATATTGCATCACCTTTTTTAATATCAACAACAAAATTTTCAAACTTGGGTTCCGGTTTTCCTGGCCTGGGTATTCCGCCGATTGCTGTTCTTGTTCCTCTAAATTCTTTCAGGTTTCCATCACGAACAAGGTATAACGGTCTGTGTGCACCTGCAAACTGCAGTTGCATTTTCTTAGTATTGATTTTGCATAAAGCTATATCCATCCCATCTCTTGCACTTGCGTCATCAAGGTCTTGTTTAAGAGTTTTTTGAACACCCCGGTGCAATTGACAGAGTATATCGCCAGGATTATGATCTTTTGGCTGACTGACGATTTGGTTTATCAAAAAATATCCGATCAAAGAAAGCATAGCACCTGGAACGCCATGTCCGGTACAGTCAATAGCAGAGATAAAAACAGAATCATCTTTTTCGTATAGCCATGGAAAATCACCGCTAACAATATCTCTTGGTATATAAAACAAAAAGGAATCTGGAAATATGTTTCTTATTTGTTTTTGGTTTGGCAATAATGCATTTTGAAGCCTGAAGGCATAGTTTATACTATCGGTAATTTTTGCGTTTTTTTCTTTTATTTCCTGTTCAATTTTTTTCAGCTCGGTTATATCATGAAGGATAAAGAGTATTGTTTCCAGGCGGTCTTCCTCGTTAAATTCGGGAATAGCATTAGCATTGATGATGTGTTGTTCTTCATTGACCGGGAAAGAAATTTCAGTTTGAACCTTTTGCTTTTTATTTATTACTTTTTCAACTGTTTGATCAATAAATGTTGTTAACTCTTCGCGCAGGTCAACTTCGTTAAGATGTTTTTTGTGAAACTCTTCTGATTTCAGTTCCGAGTAGCATTCTATAGCCGGGTTGGCATAGAAAAATTGCCTGTTAAGGTCAACCCTGATAATGATATCGGGGCTGTTGTCGGAGAGCGTTTGCATTTGTCCGCGCATTCGCTGTTCTTTTTCAGCTCTTTTGCGTTCGGTAATGTCGGTAGTATTCAGAAGAAGGCCATTAATAGCGGGGTCATGCAACAGGTTACGACCGGTCGTTTCCAAAAACATTATCGAACCATGCTTGTTAAGATATGTATATTGAATCTCCTGGGGCTGGTCCGGATTTTTCAGGAGGTTTTCAAACATCTGGTTTATAGTATTCTGACCTCTTTTGTTAGTACGGTCAAAATCTTTGCCCGCAAACATATCCTCTTCAGTATAACCCAGTATATTTTTTACTGAAGGGCTGACATATTTTAATTTCTTGTTTTTATCGTATATGGTTATCAGCTCAGATGCATTTTCCAATAAAGAATAAAGCCTTTTCTGGCTCCGGTTAACTTCTTCTACCTTTTCTTCAAGATTAATGTTTGTTTTTTCGAGCTCTTCTTGTGTAAGACGCATCTCTTCGGCGTTTTGCCGGAGTTCCTCTTCATTTTCCTTAAGTTCCTGGGTCATTTCCTGCGATTCTTTCAAAAGGCGCTCGGTTTTTTCGGTTATTTTAAGATTATATATGGTTTGGGCTACGATTTCAGCAATGCTTTTCACAAATTTTATCTCGTGTTCTTTAAAGCGTTTAAATGATGCGAATTCAAACGCCCCCTGCAGTTTTTCTTCCATAAAAATCGGTACGATAAGAATACTGTCGGGTTTTTTTTCACCAAGTATTCCGGATGTAATTGAAAGATAATAATCGGGAATTTCCGTACGGTGAACTATATCTCTTTCAATTGCTGCCTGTCCAACAAGCCCTTCTCCCACTTTTACTTCGCCTTTTAAGTATTTTCGGCGGTTGTATGCATATGAAGCGCTAACATAAAGTTTTTCAATTTCATCATCATAAATGTGAAAAACACCCTGAACCACATCAATATAATGAATCAAAGCTTCAAGTACTTCCTGAGATAGAATATTTACATCATTGTGTTTCCTGAGTATCTGGTTGATCTTATCTTTGCCAACCATTTCCCAGTTTTGCAGTGATTCTTTTTGATTGTTTTCGTGCAGTGTATCACGAAGGTTTTGTAGTGTCTTCCCAAGGGTATCGGATTCATCAGTTATTTCAAAGTCAATATCAAACTGGCCATTACCAATTTTCTCGGCAAATTCAGCAACACGGTTGATATTCTCGGTTTGGCTAATTAGTTGACCCTGAAGGGTATCGTATTGTTTTTGTAATTCTTCTTTTTTCTCAATTATCAAGTATCCCGTTATGGCAAAAACAATTGGTATTGTATCAAGTATTATCAATACGGGGTTTTGACGATGTATTTCTAAAATCCCCGATAAAGTAAATTCAATACCGGATTTACTTAATTCTATAATCCAGGCAAGAAATGGAAAAAGAAATCCTAAACCAAAAAGTAATAAAATAAATTGTTTTTTATTCAAAGACTTCATTTTTTAAACCGTCTTATATTCCAGAGCTTTTTTTACAAATGATTTAATAAAACTTGATTTGATATTCAAAAATAGTGGAATTCAGTTCAATTTTCATTTTTTTTATTAAAAAAATTTAAACTTAAATTATTGTTTTGCAGTAATATTAATGTTCTCAAAATATTTGCCTATTTCTGCTCCAATGTTTTTAAAAAGATTAATATCATATTTTTCATAGGGCTTAAATGAAGCTATTTCTATTATACCAAGGATATTTTGTTTCTTTTTATTAGTTATCGGAAAAATAGCCATATTGTTTGGAGTTCCGCTTCCAAGCCCTGAAGAAACTGTGATATAGCCTTCCGGGATATTGTCAAGATTAATAGGATCTCCTTGTTTGGCGACCTGTCCGACCAACCCTTCTCCAATCTCAAACTCAAAGATCTTTTCTTCAGGAATATAATAGGCATACGTTGCCATTAAAACCAATTTATCTTTTTTATTATCTGATTGCTTTAAATACAATTCACCTTGTGCAAGTTCATAAAACTTGCCAATACATGACAAAACTGTCTTTGATATTTTTTTTGGGTCTTTGATTTTTGGGATGTTTTCTTTAAAACATTCAATCATTTTTTTTTCTCTTTCCTCATATTGCTTTTCCAATTGTCTTATACGTTCTTTTTCCTTTTGTGCTTTTTCTTCTTCCGACTCATCTTCCTTTTTTATTGAAGTATATTGATCAGGTGATTGCCGGTCCGGGATTTTCTTTTTCAATTGCGCCATTAAATTACTCAATTCAATAACAGCAAGAATAAAAAAAGTGGTAAATGGAATAACCAAAAGCAGGATCATGAAAAGGAATAAATAATAAAATTCTATCTCAACATTAGCGAATTCGGGTGTTTGCGAAAGAGTATCATATATAGCATTGCTGTATCTGAACAAAAAGAGGGAAAAAATTATCATTACAACCGCCAGAACAAGATATATAATGAATTTTCCGTACCTGAATAATTCCTTAAATTGATTATTTTTCATTTATAAATCTATTGTATTATATATAAAAAATTATGCTGTATTATAATTTTTTAAGCGTTAAAAGTAAACAATTTTGAACTATATTATTAGATATTTTATCAATTTTATATTAAATTTTTATTATAATAAAAAACTATTTTTGTAATAATAAATAAAAAAATTTAATTATTTCATCACTTTTAAGAACATAGTCAACATTTTTGGTTTTATCAATAGCAGCCACCGGCATAGTTGGCATTTGTGCATCTGAGGGATTTTGTACAACCGTGATGCCTCCATAATCCTTTATTTTTTTCAATCCTGAAGCTCCATCTTTATTTGCGCCTGACAAAACAACACCAACACATTTGTTTTTATAAGCATATCCACCTGTCATAAATGTCAGATCAATACTTGGCCTGGAGTGGTTAACAGATTGTTCTGTTGATAAAGCAAACGTGCCTGTAAGCTCAATATATAAATGATAATTAGCCGGTGCCAGATATATGTAACCGGATTTGATTTTATCTTTGTCAAATGGTTCAACAATAGGCATGTTTGATTTGAAAGACAATGTTTCAACAAAACCATGCCTTACATGTTTTAAACGGTGCAATGCCAAAACTACCGGTATGGGATAATCTTTTGGAAGACCTGATATAAGCTTTGTTATGACCTGAAAACTTCCCGCTGACCCCCCAATAATTATCAATTTAATATTCATTTAAATAATGTATTGCCTGTTATCAATTTATTATCAGCCGGTTTTTTTATAAATTTTTTCGTTTTTGTTTATTTCAGTAAATTTATAATAATCTTTACACCATGATATATTTTCCATGTTGCCTACAACTAAATAACCATTATAAGCAAGGTTGTTTGCAAACAGCCCTAAAAGCATTTCCTGATATTGCTGAGTGTAATATATAAAAATATTCCTGAAAATTATAACATTAAATCCCCTGATTCTTTGGGCATCCTGGTATTTATAAAGGGAAAATTCAATGTTTTCATATATGTCGTTTTTGATCCTGAAACCGTTTTTGACAGGTAAGATATGCCTGGAAAGACTGGCTTTCCCTTCATTGAATCTTTGATAATTAGTTTCGCTTATCTCAATATTTTTGCTTGAATAAACCCTTTTTTCCAGGTTTTGAATAATAAATTGTGAAATGTCTGTTGCCAGGATTTCGGTCTTATGTTTTAAACCGGCTTCGTTTATTATAATTGCGGAGGTTATTAACTCTTCTCCTGATGAGCATCCGGGAATCCATATTTTTATTCGTGTATCTTTCTTATCAAGCGAGGGTAACATTTCATCGCGAAAATATCGCCAAAATGCAGGGTCACGAAAAAATTCCGTACACTCTACGTTTATATCACTTAAAAACTTTTCAAAAAAAGTTTTATCAGTAATTAACTTGTCGGTTAAAGTATCAAAACCTTTTAATTCGTTTATTTGCATAGCCCTTATAATGCTTCTTTTGAAGAAAGTTAATGCAAAACAACCCAAGTCAAAACCATGTGCTGTTTTAATGGCTTCAATAAGATTCCGGATACCTGAAATACTGATCTCTATCTCCTTGCCTAATTCATTATTCATTTGATATGTCTAAGCGAATTCGCAACAAATATACTAAAATTATTATTCCATGAATTCAATTATATCCAATAATAATTAAATAGCCTTAACAATGTCATTGAATTACGAAAGTTATCGAATTACGAATTTATTACGAATATACGAATTACGAATATTAATTCCGATTACCTGCCGACTGCCGATTGCCGATTGCCGACTGCCGACTGCCGACTGCCGATTGCCGACTGCCGTCATACCGATTTACCACCCGCCATCCGTTACCCTCAATTATAGTTCGTGAATTAATTTGATTACTATTTTTATATCAATTGATCTGAACTTGCTTATTGGTCACTACACACTGGCCTTTAGCAATCCTGTATAACATTGCCGGGAGGGTTATCATGGTTATGGTAATTTCTTAAAGTGATTAACTTTGCATTTCGTACTTATTTTAATAAAAAGGATTTACAGCAAACTGATAATTTTTATTTGCGGATAAAGGATTTTTGTTAATAAGATGATGTTAGCTGAAAACATAAAATCATATTTTCACCTGCACTTTGTGGTTATCCTGCTGGGTTTTACGGCAATTCTGGGCAATCTGATAAGCCTTGAAGCCATGCACTTGGTATGGTATAGAATGATGTTTGCTTTCATAGGATTATGGATATTTATTTTAATAAAAAGAAAACCTTATCTGCTTAAAGCCGGGGATATTTTTAAGTTACTTGGAATAGGTGTGATAATAGCAATGCACTGGATATTATTTTTTCATGCGATAAAAGTATCGAATGTATCGGTAACACTTGGAGTATTGGCTTCCACTACGCTTTTTACAAGTTTTATGGAGCCCTTGTTCAACCGGAGGCGAATTTTCTGGCTTGAGGTTTTAATTGGTATTGCTGTAATAGGAGGTCTTTATATTATTTTTCAATTTGAAACCCATTATTATAAGGGTATATTTTTTGCATTGTTAGCTGCTGTTTTAAGCGGTTTTTTTATCGTAATTAATAAAAAAATAAGCCTGCGTTATGATCCGACAGTTATAAGTTTTTATGAAATGATTGGAGGTTTTGGCATTATTACGGTTTTTTACATGATAACCGGTGGTTTTGATGTGACGTTTTTTAAAATATCCACATCTGATTTAATTTACATTTTAATATTAAGTTTTTTATGCACATCATATGCTTTTGCCGCTATTGTAGAGATAATGAAAATATTGTCGGCATTCAATGTTGTTCTGGCAATTAACATGGAGCCGGTATATGGGATAATCATGGCATTAATAATATTCGGCGAATCTGAGCAAATGTCGCCCGGTTTTTATATTGGAGCAATGATAATTATAGCAGCCGTTTTCACCTATCCGGTTTTGAAGCGAAAGTTTTCCATTTTATAATATCCAATAACTTGTCGGATGCCACGGCAATAAATTCTCTGTTTTTTAATTGAGGTTTATTATATTTAAGGGGTTTTCCGTCAATGACAGACAGAACTTTGCCTCCGGCTGCATTTACAAGGGCATGGCCTGAAGCCGTATCCCATTCATACGAATAATTCCCCCGCATATAAATATTAGCCGAGCCTTCGGCTAATAAACAGAATTTCAGGGCACTTCCTTTTTTGATAATTTTTACAGGAATGTTTTCATTCGCCAGTGATTGAATTATTGAAGCGGTTCTATCGTCCGGATGGGAGCGGCTTACAGCCAAATTAACACGGCTGAAGATATTGTCTGAAGTAAGTTTATCCGAGTGTTTCAGAATGTTCTCAATATTATTATTTTTAAGGTGTCTTTTAAAATTTTTACAGATGGTTATTTTAAATGCACCTTTACTTAACCATCCTAAATATATGATCTCCCGTACGGGTACTGCAGTTACCCCGATCACCGGTACGGAATTTTGAATAAGCCCGATATTGACAGTAAATTCCCCGTTCTTTTTTATAAATTCTTTTGTTCCGTCAAGCGGATCAACAAGCCACAAAAATTCATGGTTTTTTCTTTTATAATAAGCCATCGATTGGGTTTCTTCGCTGATAACAAGAATATTTGTTCTGTTCAGTATTGAAGTGATCGCATTATTTGAGTTTTTGTCTGCAATGGTAATAGGGGTTCCGTCATTTTTGACCTCGAAATCAAATTTTTGGTCATATACGGTCAAAATTTCATCTTTAGCTTTCAGTGCTGCTTTTAATGCAAGCATTACCAATGAAGGATAATTTGTCATATTAAATTGAACGGTTAAATCAGTTTGTTAACTTGTCTATTACATCTGCCAGGTGATTTGCTCCGTTAGAGAAATTTACTGTTTTGCAAAAAAACAACTAACCTCAACGGCTCAAAGAGAAATACCTTTTTCGAACCACATAGACATATATGACACATAGTTTTTACATAGAAATATAAATACGGAAACTCTATGTGTTATCCTATGTGTTCTATATGTGTGTTCAAGCAGCAGAATTTTTTATATAAAATTCATTTTCTTCGCATGACGGCTATGCCATTCACCCGAGCGGCTCAGTATGTACAGAGATATGGGTTTTATCGCCGTACTTGTATCTGTATTTTTTTTCAAGAGTAACGGTTATATCATGTGCTTGTTTGACATTTAGATCATTTTTTACTCTTATATGTATGTCAATGGCAATATTACTGCCTATTTTTCTTGTTTTCAGATTATGCGGATCAAAAACACCGCCAGTTTCGGTTGCAATATTCAGGATTTCCTGTTCAGTTTTTTTTGGCAGCGAAGTCTCAATAAGTTCAAGGATTGATTCTCTCAGAATATTAAAGCTGGTGATAAAAATAAATACACTGATTATGATAGCTGCCAGGGGGTCAAGGATGGTCCAGCGCGGGCCTAGAAAAATAGCGCCACCAATTCCTGCAAGTGTTCCCAGCGATGAATATACGTCGGTACGGTGGTGCCAGGCGTTTGCAATTAATACCTGGCTGTTGATTTGTTTGCCCTTTCTTAATGTATATCTGTAAATTATTTCTTTAATAACAATTGATACTATTGCGGCATAGAAAGCAATATTTCCGGGGCTGTCAATTGAGCCTGCCTGTATATATTCATATATTTTTTTTCCTCCCGAATATAAAATACCTGCGCCAACCACTATAAGGACACCGCCAACAAAAGCAGTAGCCAGGGTTTCTATTTTACCATGTCCATATTTATGGTTTTGGTCGCTGGGTTTTGCTGCCACTTTTAAGCTGCCCAGAACAACAAGGTCGGTTGAAAAGTCACTTACAGAGTGTATGCCATCGGCAATCATTGCCGAACTGCGTCCCAAAAAACCGGCAACAAGCTTAAAAACAGTAAGTAGAAGGTTGGTAAAAAACCCAATCCATGTTACCTTTTTTGCAACTTTTGATTGATGTTTATCCATGTATTATAATAAAAATCACCCTCCGAAATCATCCATATCAATGTTTTCTTCCGGAACACCCAGCTCGTCCAGCATTTTAAGGACAGCGTCATTCATCAATGGCGGTCCGCAAATGTAATACTCTATTTCTTCGGGTTTGGGATGTTTGCCCAGGTAATTATCCAGTACTACCTGGTGAATAAATCCCGTATAACCATTCCAGTTATCTTCGGGCATAGGTTCTGACAGGGCTATATGAAATTTGAAGTTGGGGAATTTTTTCTCAATTTCGATAAAATCATTTTCGTAAAATATTTCCCTTTTTGAACGTGCGCCATACCAGTATGATACTTTTCGATTTGTATTTAAAGTATAAAAAAGATGGAAAATATGAGATCTGAGCGGAGCCATACCTGCGCCGCCACCTATATAGACCATTTCTTTGCCGGTGTCCTTAATAAAGAATTCGCCGTAAGGGCCTGATATGGTAATTTTGTCAGCGGGTTTACGTGAGAAGATGTATGTAGAACAGATTCCCGGGTTTACTTTCATAAAGCGGTTTTTCTTTCTATTCCACGGAGGTGTGGCTATGCGTACATTCAGCTTGATAATGTTTCCTTCAGCCGGATGGTTTGCCATAGAATAAGCCCTGAAAACAGGCTCCGGATTGATCATCTTCAGATCCCATATATTAAGCTTATCCCAGTCTTCACGAAATTCTTCTTCAACATGAATATCTTTAAAATCAATTTCACAAGGCGGCACATCAACCTGGATATATCCGCCGGGTTTAAAATCAAGGCTTTCGCCTTCGGGTAGCCTGACAACAAATTCTTTGATGAAGGTGGCGACATTTTTATTGGAAAGCACCTCACATTCCATTTTTTTGATATCGAATATCTCTTCGGGTATTTTTAATTCCAGGTCTTGCCTTACTTTTACCTGGCAGGCTAATCGCCAATTATCCAATATTTCTCTTCTTGTAAAATAACCTACTTCTGTAGAAAGTATATCGCCTGCCCCGGATAATACCTGGCACTTACACATTGCGCATGTACCAACTCCGCCACAAGCACTGGGCAGATAAATTTCACTGTTGGAAAGAGTAGTAAGCAGTGTGTCTCCAGCATAAACTTCATGCTCTCTGTCTTCATTAATGTTGATTTTGACCGGGCCACTCGGAACTAGCTTTGACCGTGCATATAATAAAAGAGAAACGATGGTCAGTATTATGAATAAAAATATCAAAATACTGAGCAAAATAATCGTACCGCTGCTTATTTCAATTAATATCATAGCTTTTTTGTTATCAATTCCGCATATTGCGGGTCTGTTTTATTGATATTTTTTTATTTACAATATATTATTTCCCAATCTGTACTTATCTTTTATAGTTCAATACCCATAAAACTCATAAAAGCAATACTCATCAGGCCTGTAATTATAAATGCTATTCCCAGTCCTCTTAATGGAGGCAGGACATTGGAATACCTGATTTTTTCACGGATTGCGGCTATGCCGGCAATAGCCAGGAAAAACCCGACACCGCTTCCCAATCCGAATGAAGCAACTTCGGCAAGGTTGGCATAATTGCGTTCCTGCATGAAGAGCGAACTGCCTAAAATAGCACAGTTTACTGCAATTAGCGGGAGAAAGATACCGAGTGAGTTATGTAAAGTAGGGCTGAACTTTTCTATTATCATCTCTACAAGCTGTACCATAGATGCAATAACGGCAATGAACATGATGAAGGTAAGAAATGACAGGTCAACTTCGGCAAATCCGGGCCCCAGCCATGATAAAGAGCCACGGCCAAGCAAATAATTTTCTATCAGATAATTAATAGGAACGGTTATGCCAAGTACAAAGATTACAGCGAAACCTAAACCTATGGAGGTTTTTACCGTCCTGGATACGGCAAGATAGGAGCACATACCGAGAAAATATGCTAATACAAGGTTGTCAATAAAAATTGACCTGACGAATATGTTTACCAACTCTTCCATAGTTTATATTTTATATTGTTAATAACAGTTTTTCTCAATTAAATTTGGTTAACTGGCATCAATAAGTTCCTTATCACGGCTTCTGTGAATCCAGATGATCACTCCGACAGTTATAAGCGCCATAGGTGGCAATATGAACAAGCCGTTGTTTTCATAACCGATTCTGTAAAAAATATCCGGTATTATCTGTACGTTCATAAGGGTGCCTGCCCCAAATAACTCGCGAACTGCTGCAACAGCCAGTAAAATGGCACCATAACCGGCTGCGTTGCCAATACCATCCAAGAATGAAGGCCAGGCTTTATTGTATAGGGCAAAACCTTCGAGCCTTCCCATTATGATACAATTGGTTATGATCAGTCCTACAAATATTGACAATTGCCGGCTGACATCGTACATATAGGCTTTAAGTACCTGGTCAACGATGATTACCAAAGATGCAATGACTGTCAGCTGTACAATTATGCGAATACGCTGTGGTATCGTATTTCTTAACAAGGATATAATAACATTGGCTAAACCCATTACTGCAACAACTGATATAGCCAAAACCAATGACGGCTTCAATTGTACTGTAACTGCCAGGATTGAGCATATACCCAAAACCTGTATAGTTATAGGATTGTCTTTGCCAATTGGATTTGATAGAAGTTTTTTGTTTTTGTAAGAAAATAATGGTTCTTTATTATTATTTATGTTCTCACTCATAGTTTTTTTGTTTATAAAAATAGGGTTTGTAAACTTTAATTCCATCATATAACATTTTTGACACCCCATTGCAGGTCATTGTTCCACCTGTAATAGCATCAACTCCGTGAGGATCATCAGGATCAGCACCCTCTCTTAAAACTTTAACAGAACGATAATTGCCTTGCTGGTCAAAAATTTTTTTTCCTTTGAACTGGTTTTCGAAGTGTTTTTCGGCAATTTGAGAGCCTAAACCGGGAGTTTCGCTTGCATGATCAAAGTTGGCTCCCGCTATGGTATTAAAATCGGATTTTAAGCTGATATATCCCCATATTGCACCCCACAATCCTGCACCCCTTAAAGGCAGAATATAATATGTTTCATTTTCTGCTTCTGCAATATATAAAGGCATTTGGCGTTCAGACAATTCTTTGCGTATCTCATCCTGTAAATCTACTTCAAAAGCATCTCCTTCTATTTCTTCACCTTCGTGGTTTAATATTTTGGTTTGGACAATATAATCGTAAAAAACATTTTCCGATTCTTCTCTTTCTACTTCAATATTTATGGATGCAAGAATATTTTGCATTTTTTCCAAACGTATGTTTCTTTCCTGTTTTGGTTGCAGCAGTGTTGCCAAAAGTGAAAGAATAAGCGCAACAACAACAACCATTATCGAAGCGTAAATAAAAATATATTTATTACTGTAACCTTTTGCCATTTTATTAATAATTTAGGGTTTTTTCTCTTTGACATTTATTTGCGCTTTTCTTAATCTTTTCATTCTTCTTTTAATATTTGCTTGCACTACATAGTGGTCAATGAGTGGAGCGAAAACATTCATCATAAGTATTGCAAGCATCACTCCGCCGGGGAATCCGGGGTTTACAACCCTGATAAGTATGGTTAGCACACCTATCAAAAAACCGTATATGTATTTACCGTGAGGTGTTTGTGATGCCGTTACCGGGTCTGTAGCCATATATACTGCACCGAACGCAAATGCTCCTAAAAGCAAGTGCTGATGAACAGGTATCATCATATATTCGTTAAGAGCTATTATGTTGAACAGACCTGCCATAAAGATACCACCGGCAAAGACACTGATTATTATTCTCAAACTGGCAACGCCCGTTATTGCCAGGAATAATCCTCCCAGCATAATAGCGGCAAACGAAGTTTCGCCGATAACCCCGGGCATATTCCCTAAAAACATGTTAAAGTCTGATGGAAGAGCTTCCATCTTTCCTTCGGCAACCAACGAAAGCGGCGTCACACCCGAATAACCGTCAACCAGTTGATGGCCTTCCTGTAGCCTGGTATAAGTATATACTTCGCCTGATAAATAAGCAGGATAACCAAAAAGAATAAAAGCGCGTGACAGAAGTGCCGGATTGACTATATTCATACCCGTACCGCCGAATATTTCCTTGCCTATTATTACAGCAAAAATATTTGCAACGGCAACCATCCATAAAGGTACGGTGGCCGGTAGTATCAGGACTACCAACATGCCCGTCACAAGAAAACCTTCATTTACTTCTTTATCGTGGATTACGGCAAAAAGAAATTCAGTAGCCAAACCTGACAGATATGACACAATAATGATAGGTAAAATCAGCATAAAGCCAAAAGCAAAAGATTCCCAGATTGCAGGTTCAATACCCACAGCTTGATAATACTGATAACCTGTGTTCCAAATTCCAACTAACAAAGGCGGGATAAGTGCTATGATAACATATACCATAGTACGTTTCATGTCAATGGCATCCCGGATATGACTGCCTTTTGTGGTGGTTTTTTCAGGTACGAACAAAAAGGTGTCAAATGCCTCCCATGCACGGCGAAACCTGCCAAACCTCGCACCTTTATAAAAGTGAGGTCTTATTTTATCTCTTATGTTTTTTATAACTTTCAATTTGTAATAAAATTTATTGTTGACAAAAATTTTACGTTTTCAAAACAATTAATAATCAGCTTAATTCTTTTTGCAGGGCATCAAGGCCCTCCCTTATTAAGGATTGTACTTCAATTTTTGAAGTACAGACAAATTCACATAATGCCAGATCCTCTGGAGCGACTTCGTAAATACCCAGTTTTTCCATAAGCTCAATGTCATTGATCATAATGGCTTTGATAAGATATACGGGATAGATATCCATCGGCAGAACTTTTTCATATTGTCCGCTGATGACAAAAGCACGGTTTCCCCCATGCATGTTGGTATCTATACGATATTTTTTCCACGGCATGAGATATGAAAAAAGTGTCCTGGAGGCACTGTATTTGTTGATTTTAGGAAACAGCCATCCCACAAATTCAGGCTTATTGCCTTCCGGTATAACCGTCACCTGCGAATCATAAAAACCTATGAAGCCTTCCCTTTTGCTCTTAGAGCCTGTAAGTACATTACCACTTATAAAGCGTAGCGAAGACATATCTTCGGTCGTTAAATTATTTTTTATAAGGCTTTCAATTGAAGCTCCTTGTTTAACTCTCCAATATCTTGGTTTTAAAACTTCTGAACCGGTTAATGCAATGATCTTTGTGCTGTCATAGATACCTTTTTCAAATAATTTGCCTATCATAACTACACTTTGCACATCGGTGTACCAAACAATATCACCCATATTTACCGGGTCTATGTGATGTATCTGAATTCCCACATTGCCGGCAGGATGTGGGCCTGAGAACCTGTGTATTTCAACACCTTTGGCATGTGTAAAACTTTTACTTATTGTATTTGGCTCATTAATTGACAAATGCACTTTTCCGTTAGTAAGCCTGGTTAAGGCATCAAGCCCGGTTTGGAACGTATGTTCGTCATGACCGTTGATGATAAAGTCAAGATCAGGCGCTAAGGGTGCCGAATCAAAAGCTGATATGAATATTGATTTTGGTATGTCTTCAGAATTGGCTATAACAGAATAAGGTCGTTGCATTATGGTCGCCCACAATCCACTAGCTAAGAGTTTTTCTATTATTTTGTCACGGCTCAGGGTCTTAGGATCAGCACTTCCAAAATCCAGGTATTCATCTTCTACATCCGGTTCAATCCTGGCTTCCAATATCCTTCTTTTCTCTCCCCTGGCAATACCGGTAAATTGTCCGCTAACCGGTGAAGTAAGTATTATCTTTTCATCATATTTGTTATAGAAAAGAGGAGATCCGGCTTTAACCCGTTCGCCGTCTTTTACAAGCATCTTTGGCACTATTCCATGAAAATCGGGAGGCTTAACCGCATAGGTAGCTGACCTGTCAGCATTGGTAAGTATTTTTTCAGCTTCTCCCTTCAGGGGAATATTTAATCCTTTCCTGATCCTGATTGTTTTTGACATTTTATTAATTTTATATTTCTTTTTCTTAGGCAAAAATATTTATTATTTCATATAATTGAAATTTTTTTCGGAAAAATAACGTTTCAAAAACAATGTTTACATAATACTAATTGTAAAATCAAATAAATAAATAAAATGCAAAATATTAAACTTTTGAATTTACCGGTAATTGTCATTGTTATTTTAGTTTTGTTTTATAGTGAACCTTCAAAGGCCGAAAATCCATCCCGGCAATATTCCGAAGAGATGGATAATTATTCGGGTGAAGCTTTATCCGGGTCATATGATCAGCCCGAAGTTGATTATTTTCACCCTGATTATTTACGCTATGGGAATTATGTTTACAAAAAAAACATCCGCACGGTTTTATTAAACAAGAAAGGCTGGGATTTTTCGCCTGCTATGATTAAGTTCGGAAGTGACGAGAAACTTGTATTACGTTTTGACGACCTTGACGCTGACCACAAGCCATATTATTATACCATAATTCATTGTGATGCCAAATGGCGGCCTTCCGATTTGCAACCTTATGAATATATTGATGGGTTTTATGATGACAGGGTCCGGGAATTCAGCCATTCTTTTAATACACAAGTACGATACACCAATTACAGGGTGGAATTTCCAAACCAGAATATGCGTCCGAAAATTCCCGGAAACTATTTAATTAAGGTATTTCTGGATAATGACAGGGAAAACCTGGTGCTTACAAGAAAATTCATGGTTTACGAACAGAAGGTTACTGTTTCCGGCGAAGTTCATATGGCTACCCGGGTATCATTAAGGGATTTTAAACAGGAACTCAACTTTTCGATAAATGCTCATCAATACAGAATAGATGATCCATACAGGGATATAACTGTAATTATTAAGCAAAACGGCAGGTGGGATAATGTAATTCATGAATTGCAACCAAGGTCGTTTTCAAACAACATTCTTAAATATGATTATGAATCAGAAATATTATTTGATGGAGGTAATGAGTTTAGATATTTTGATACTAAAAGCCTGAAACATTCAACGGCCATGATAGATGAGATAGAATATAAGCCTGCTTACAGGGAAGTCTTCCTCAGGAAAGACTTCAGCAGGATGAATAAGAGGTATGTGTTTGAACATGATATTAACGGCAGGTTTTATATACAAAATGAGTATGGATATAATCAGCATCTTGAGTCGGATTATGCCATGGTTCATTTTACTTTATCCATGCCGGTTCCGCTGGCAAATGGCAATGTTTACCTGTCAGGGGAATTTACTGACTGGAACTATACCAAATCAAACAGGATGGATTACAATTACCGGGAAAATGCTTACCAGGCTTCACTTCTGCTGAAACAAGGATATTACAACTATATGTATATGTTTTTGGAAGATGGACGGGATAATCCTGATATTACTATGATTGAGGGTAATCATTCGGACACTGAAAACGCATATACGATACTGGTATATCATCGCCGTCCGGGTACTTTTTTTGACCGGCTTGTTGGGATGAAACATATAAATATTCATGATGATGAGAGATAGATAGCAACACTTTATGTTTACGGATGCCATCTTTACCAAAGGTTTAAAGCTTTGGCAAAGATGATATTAATGTTTAACCACCAGCCAAAAGGTGAATTACAGAAACGTTATCGTTGTTACGAATCACAGCTTTGTTGTAATCTTTTTTTTTCACGACCTTACCATTTATCTTAACAACCAATAATTTAAAAGTGAATCTTTTTAAATCCAAGAGTTCCTGTACAGTAATTTCATCATGTCCTTCAATTTCTTCGGTCTTGTTGTTTAGTGTGATTCTCATGGTAAAAATATGGTGCTGAATTAAAAACTATAAAAAAGACTTTCTTGCTTCAGATTTTAAAAATTCAATAACTTTAATAGTAGCAGGTTTACCGGTGCTTACTTCAAGAATTTTTTTGCTTAGATCTGTTGAGGTAGCTTTTTCACCGAGTTGTCCGGCAGAAGTGTTTATCTGACTGATTATCTCTTCTTTGGCATTTTTGACCATCTCCCAGGCTTTGGATGATACGTATAGTTGCTGTGAAAGATTGTGGTCAAACTCATCGCGGATAGCTCTTATCAGTGTGCCGTGAAACTGAGCAGCAGACATCTTATGGTCGTGGACGCGAATGATAAGGTTCCTTGGCGATATGCGCTCAAGCAATAAGATAATCCGTTCGTAGGCCTGCATACGTAATGGTAGTGATACTTTGTGTTTTTCTTCCAGCATGTTTATCTGGCGTTTTTTTATCTCCTGGGCAAAAAACTCCTTTAATACCAAATAAACCGTTAAAAAAACCACTAAAGCAGGAATAGCATACTTTAATGTTCCAAGTATATCTGTCATTTTTTTTATGTTGGTAAATATCAACCGCTAAATTAAAAAAGCTGATGAAACTGATCACTATTTTAATATTCTTTTTGTTTTGGTTAAATTATATTGCTTTGTATTCATTATTGGTTTGTTGAACCCGCAAAAAAAGGCTTTTTGGACTTTTTACAGTTTGCCCGATTTAATATTGTAGGATCTTTAGGATAAGTGCAATCACTGTATGATCCAGCCTTTAGCCCGGTATAGCAATGACTCCCCCGAATTAATTAACAATTTCAGTCAACCATTAATCAATTATTTTTAATTTGCTAAATTTGCTGACTCGCAAGAGTCACTCCTTAAATTTAAATAAAATTTTGTGATGATTAAGGGATGGGCTACGGCAAATAAGGCTTATAATTTTATGATGTGCATTCATCAGCCGGGTTTTACATTATTTTAATTAATTCTAAAACATAAAATCAATACAATTATGACTGTTTTATCGAAGCGGATAGAAAGGTTATCGGAATCTGAGACGTTGGCAATGGCTCAAAGAAGCCGTGAATTGAAGGCAGAGGGATTTGATGTGATCAACCTGAGCCTGGGAGAGCCCGATTTTTATACTCCTTATAGTATAAAAGAGGCTGCAAAAAAAGGAATTGATGAAAACCATACTTTTTACACACCTGTAAATGGTTATTTGGATTTACGCCAGAGTATATGTGATAAATTAAAAAGAGACAATGACCTTGATTATTCTCCTGAACAAATTGTGGTTTCAACAGGGGCCAAACAGGCTGTAGCCAACTCTGTACTTTGCCTTACTGACCCGGGGCAGGAGGCTGTTATTCCTGCACCATACTGGGTGAGTTATAAGGATATTGCCGCGATGGCTGAAGTTGACGGAGTATATATCAGGGCGGCTATAGAGAATGATTTCAAAATAACTGCTGAACAATTGGAAAAAGCGATAACACCCAGTACAAGGTTATTTATTTTTTCCAGTCCCTGCAACCCGACCGGGTCGGTTTATACGAAACATGAATTAAGGCAGCTTGCTGAAGTTTTTGAGCGAAACCCTCATGTCTTTATTATTTCAGATGAAATTTATGAGCATATAAATTTTATGGGTAAACACGAAAGTATTGCTCAATTTGAGAATATTCGTTCAAGGGTAATTTTGGTAAACGGCGTTTCAAAAGGGTTTTGCATGACCGGATGGAGACTGGGCTATATGGCTGCAAGTAAGGAGATAGCCAAAGCCTGTACGAAACTCCAGGGGCAGTTTACATCAGGAGCATCAAGTGTTTCACAAAGGGCTGCCTTGAAGGCAATGAAAACAGACCCCCTCGAAACTAAACATATGCTTGAAAAATTCAAGGAAAGACGCGATTTGGTATTGGAAATGTTGAAAGATATCCCGCAGTTAAAAACCAATCTTCCCCAAGGAGCCTTTTATATCTTCCCGGACATAAGCGCTTATCTTGGGAAATCAGATGAGAAAAGCACTATTGCCAGCTCTAAGGATTTGTGTATGTATATACTCAATAAGGCAAATGTGGCAGTTGTGCCCGGTGAGGCTTTCGGTGATCCTAATTGTATAAGGATATCTTATGCTACCTCAGAGAAACTGCTTATTGAAGCGATAAGAAGAATAAAAGATGCTTTGGCAAAATTAACTTAATAACCCTTGAATATGGAAAATCTTAATATGGTAAAAGATGTCTTTAATAGTTTTAACAAACTTAAAGCATTGATAATCGGTGATGTAATGATAGATTCCTATTTATGGGGAAGGGTTAATCGTATTTCGCCGGAAGCACCTGTACCCATAGTAGCACTTGATAAACGTGAATATAGATTGGGTGGAGCTGCTAATGTCGCTCTAAATATTAAAAGCCTGGGAGCCACACCACTATTATTTTCAGCTATAGGTCAAGACGATAAAAGCGAGCTTTTTCTTGAACTTATGGAAAAGGAAAACCTTGATACAACCGGAATTATTAAAAGTCCCCACAGATTGACTACAACAAAGTTTCGCGTTATGGGAAACAATATGCAGTTGCTACGTGTGGATGAGGAATCTATGATTAAATTGCAGAATGATGAAATGACATCATTGATGAAAATAATTAATAACATGGTGGAAAAGAAAAATGTGGATGTCATTATCTTTCAGGATTATGATAAAGGTGTTATTTCTCAACAACTTATTTTAAGCGTTGTAAGTTTAGCTAATGCAAATAATATACCCGTTGTGGTTGACCCTAAAAAAAACAATTTCTTGTTTTACCGTAACGTGGCACTATTCAAGCCTAATCTGAAAGAGTTGAAAGAAGGTTTGAAAATTGATGTTGATATTGATGAGAATGAACAGTTGGAAATAGCTGTACATAAGCTTGTTGACAAAATCAAGGCAACAATGGTCTTACTAACTTTATCGGACAGGGGAGTATTGGTTTGCAGCAGATCCGACGATCGCAGGTCATATAATTACCGCAGGATTCCGGCACATGTAAGAAAGATATCGGATGTTTCAGGAGCCGGCGATACAGTTATTGCGGTGGCAGCTCTCTGTACCGCCATAAGCCTGGAGCCGGAAATGACAGCCGAGTTGTCGAATATGGCCGGCGGACTTGTATGCGAACATGCGGGCGTAGTGCCTGTGAACAAAGAGAAACTTATGGAAGAAACTGTTAAATTGTTTTGTTAACTGAAAAGTAACTTTAATATAACACTTTCGTCTTGTTTTTGGAAAGTTGTTTATGCCCCTCATATAGCGGAATATATTTCGGGTGATAGATTGTTCAGCTTTGTAATGAAGAGGATAATGAGTAACGAGTTGACAGGTTAGGTGTTGGACGATAAGTGTTGGAACATATTTTTAAATTGCTGTTAATTATTTACTGTCAACCCATAATCTAATAAACCATTTATAATATCGTTAATTAAATACCGTTTAATCCATATATTTTTTGTTTCAAAAAACATATTAAGTATGTCCGGATCAAAAAAACAACTTACCTCTTTATTATTCGTAATGATTATTATGGCATGTTTCTCTTCTGATATGTTATCACAAAATCACAGGCCAGTCAAAAATTTACCCCAATATGATTACAGACCGTATCATTTTGGTTTTTTACTTGGTTTGAATAAAATGGATTTTGCACTCAAACCTATTGAAGATTTGAACAACCTGGATATGAACATTCCCGGTCATAGATTTGATACTCTTTATTCGGTGCTTGCCAGGCCTGAGTACGGTTTTAATATAGGTATCGTTTCAAATTTAAAACTTGGTCAGAAATTCGATCTCAGATTTATACCTACTCTTTCTTTTGGTGACAGAAACATCACGTATGAAGGTGTTACAGAAGAAGGTAATACATTGGTTCGCAATCAGAAAATTGAATCTACCCTTCTTGACTTTCCATTGCATGTTAAATATAAATCCGT
This sequence comes from Bacteroidales bacterium, assembly GCA_003567625.1. Classification (GTDB taxonomy): domain Bacteria; phylum Bacteroidota; class Bacteroidia; order Bacteroidales; family UBA7960; genus PUKZ01. The sequence goes on from PWZB01000136.1 coordinate 34,655, forward strand.
AAGGATGACCAATACAAGGGTGTACGTTATCGGTGGATTCAGGTATAGTCATGACCTTGCTTCTGATGAAGACAAAGATGACCCCGATGCCGAAGTCTTTGCCAGGGTTTTAAGAAATGATTTTTATTATGAGCTGGGAGTAGGCTTTGATCATTATTTTTATTATTTTAAATTTTCAACCGAAATTAAAGCATCTTTTGGATTGAGAGATTTATTAAAATATGAGAACACGGTGTATACCAATTCCATAGACAGGCTCAATTCGCAAATAATTCAAATTTCTTTCCTCTTTGAGTAGAGTTGAAAATCAAGCCGGTATATTTTTTAATTGTTGTGAATTATTTTTTCTTGAAATAAAAAAATAGATAAAAGGCACAGAATTTGATATAAATTTTTTGCCGGACTTTTATATTACTTAAATTTCTAAATTGAAATTTAATTACTCACATAATGTTTAATATTATTTGTGTTCATGGTCTCGCTACGCTCGGCAGTCATTTGTGTTTTGGAATTTACTCACAGAGTGTTTAATTATATTGTGTTCGTTGTCTCGCTCCGCTCGGCAGTGTTCTTTTATAATTCGTTTTAGAATTTCAGGTATTAATTACATAAAAATAGATGACGTATGAAAAAAATAATAATAACCATTGTTTTGCTTCCTGTTGTGTTATCAGTTTTTGGTAAAAGCCCTATGGGAAAGACATGGGTTGTTTTTTTGGAGAACTCAAAGTATGAGGTGTATGAAAACCTTGAGCAGACCGAACGTGATATAGAGTTGATGAAAAAGGCCCTTGAAAATTACATAATTGATAGCGTTATTCATAAAAAGAATCTTGCTAAAAACCAAATGGAGGAGTTTTTTTATGCGCAATTACGGGATATGATAAGAGAAAACCAGGTTAATTCACTTATGATATGGTATGCCGGACATGGTAAATATATTGACAATACAGGATACTGGCTGCCTGTTGACGCACGTGTTGATGATATAACAGCACTTTATAACATTAATTACCTCAGGGAAGCTTTACTGGCTTATTCTGAATATCTTAAACATACCTTGGTAGTGACCGATGCTGGTGAGTCGGGGCCGACATTTTACCAGGCTATGCGTTCAATACCACAAAACAGGCATTGTGATGAAATTACCGTAACAAAATACAGCTCATCACAAACCATCGTTTCATCAGGATATGGATTTGCACCGGAGCCATCTGTATTTACAAGAACTTTTGCTACATTGCTGACTCACAATATAAATCCCTGCTTACCTATCGAAAATATCGTAAATCAGCTTATCATGGTTGCATCACGCAACAACCAGCCTATACCGCGATTTGGCAAAATAACCGGCATGCAGGACGAAGGAGGTACGTTCTTTTTTATTAAAAAATATTAGAGTTAATTTATTATATTAATCCGGCAAACGAAACGGTAATAAAAAACATATGAATATGAATCTGTTAAAACTTGTTTTTATCTCAACTATTGTCATTTTAGCCTCATGTAAACGTGATGGACATCCTGAACGTTTGATGCAAATCAGGGGAGAGATTTTCGGCACTTACTATGCCGTATCTTATTATTGCACCGACGGCCATGTTTATGAAAAAGAAATAGACAGCCTTCTCAATGATTTTAACCAATCAATGTCTTATTATGTTGAAAATTCCTTGATCTCAAAGATCAACCGAAATGACACCAGCATAATGGATGGTTATTTCAGCGTCGTTCTTCAAAGGTCTTTGGAAATATATGAAAAAACAGACGGTGCATTTGATGTTACGGTAGCGCCACTCGTTAATGCCTGGGGATTCGGCTTCGCAAGCAAAAAAGATATGACACAACAAAAGGTGGACAGCCTGCTTCAATTTACAGGTTTAAATATGGTGTTTATTGACGGCAACAGTGTTATGAAACATGACCAACGGGTACAATTCGACTTTAATGCCATAGCTAAAGGCTATGCTTCCGATTTGGTCGCAGGGTTGCTGGAATCGAAAGGAATAAAATCCTACCTGGTTGATATCGGCGGCGATCTTATAGTAGGTGATGTTAAACCGGATGGCTCAAAATGGAGGATAGCCCTTGAACGCCCTGCTGAAAAATATGATGACCCGCAGGAATATGACCATATTGTTGAAGTCATAAACCGTGCAGCTGCAACATCTGGCAGCTACCGCAGATACTACGAAAAAAACGGACAAAGATACTCGCACACCATAGACCCGAAATCAGGATACCCGGTTCAAAATAACCTTCTCAGCGTTACAGTCTTTGCAAATGACTGTATGACAGCTGACGCCTATGCAACAGCTTTTATGGTTATGGGGAAGGAAAAAGCAAGGGGTTTTGCCGAAAAAAGAGACGACCTGGAGGCGTTTTTTATCTTCTCAAAAAATATGGATGAGTTTGGTGTTTATGCCACTATAGGACTTGAGGTGGAAGAAAAGTAAGATAACTTAATCTGTATTGTTGTATAAATCCTAACAATAATTTTGGAAATAACAAATAACAAATAAATTCCAAATCTCAATTACAAAAATTCCAAAACCGGATTGTTCAGGACATTGGGTTTTAGAAAATTGTAATTAACCTTGTTATATGTTTTTTATTTGTTTCCGATACATTTAATCCTGTTCTTTCTCCTCAACATTTTCAACATTATCACACTCTTCGGGTGCATTTTTCCGGCAGGTGCATTTTGCAGCCTTGCCCGTAACAGGATCGAAAGAATTATGGCATGTACGGGTAAACTCGCCGCCACGCTTGACAAACATCTTTATGGCTATGCCTGCTATAGCTATTGCTATTAATATGATCGCGAGCAAGAAGATTTCCATGATTGATATAAACTTTTTAAAGAACGGCAAATATAATAAGTTAAAAAATAAAATAAAACACTGTATTTCAAAAATCAAAGGTGGAGCTATCTTACAGTGAGATGTTTTCCAAGCCCTGGAAAACAGGAAAAAAATCTTATTAGCTTAGTAATTTTTTTACTTCATCATTCGTTAATCGTTAATCAATATTCGTTGCCATCTATACCCACTTAAACCTCTGAGGTATAGTCATTTCGAACGAAACGCCAGTGGAGTGAGAAATCCCGATATAGAACCGGAAGGCGTTTTAAAAATTTAAACCTTTTTTTGTGATTGAATAAATTGTCATTTTACATCGGACACATAAATTTAGATCTGAAAATTTTTTAAAGGGAATATGCCGTCTTACAGGCTGAAAGCCTGCCAGAACAAAGCCCGGGGCAAAGCCCTGTGGTATAAAGCCCCCACATAACCCATCAGCCTGAAGGGCTGAAAGAAAATTAGTCTTCTCCACGAGACCCTTCACTCCGCTATCGCTCCGTTCAGGGTGACAGTGCCATTGGTTATATAGTGGGGAGGGAGCAGCGGCGGCTCAGCCGCCGCTGCTCCCTCCCCCTCTCTATAAAAACCGCCTGTCATCCTGAGCGAAGCGCCAGCGTAGCGAAGGAACTCGTTGAAGGACAGTCAAAGCCTGACCGAAGCGCCAGCGTAGCGAAGGAACTCGTTGAAGAAAAATTGCAATGAAATTCAAATTACCACTATATTTAAAACAGCAAAAATACCATGCCCGTTCCCTGAAAAAGTAAAAATATCAATCTCTCTCAAAACACTAAATAACTAAAACCTTACGTTAAGCAAAAGAGCAACTGTATAATGGTGACGGGTTTACCCCGTTGGATTTATTTTTATCCAGGGGTGACGGGTGACGGGTGACGGGTGACGGGTAACGGGTAATCAGTAATCGGTATATTGTATTCTTCGTAATTCGTAAATTCGTAACAGATTCGTTATTCGATACAATAATTCTTCGTAATTCGACAATATCAGAACTTTAAATACATTTTATACGTATGAAAAAAGATGACACTATCCGCCTGAATAAGTACATTGCCAACGCCGGAGTATGCAGCCGCCGTCAGGCAGACATTCTTATCAGCACGGGTGCCATCAAGGTCAATGGTAAAGTTGTTACCGAACTGGGAACAAAAATAAAACCCGGTGATGTGGTTCACTACGACGGTGAACTGCTGAAGCCGGAAAAAAATGTTTATATCTTGCTAAATAAACCTAAAGATTACATCACTACTACCGATGACCCGCGGGCAAGAAAAACTGTTATGCAACTGGTAAAAAACGCTTCCAGTGAGAGGGTCTATCCCGTTGGCAGGCTTGACAGGAATACAACAGGCTTGCTGTTGCTGACCAATGACGGCGAGATGGCCAAAAAACTAATGCATCCAAAACATGGAAACAAAAAGATCTACCACGTAGTTTTGGATAAAGGTGTTACAAAAGATGATATGAATAAAATAGTAAAAGGTGTTAAACTGGAAAATACGACCGTGGCAGCTGACAACATAGCTTATGCCGGCAATGGCCAAACTAAAAAGGAGGTAGGTATCGAAATACACTCAGGACAAAACCGCGTTGTGAGAAGGATATTCGAAAAACTGGGATATAAGGTCATAAAGCTTGACAGGGAAATGTTTGCAGGATTGACAAAAAAAAACCTGCCCAGGGGCAAATACCGGTTACTCACTAAAAACGAAATAAATTTTTTAAAAATGAGCTCGGGGTGATAATTTTGCAGCTTACTTTTATAATAAATTTTAAAGGATTGTGTTTATCACTAATAAACTTCAGGCCCAAAACCCGTTGCCCTTTTTACAAAGGAATAACAAATGAACAATAAATTCAGCCGTAATATAAAGTTGATACTTCAATTTATCAGGATTGCATTGATATCAGGCATCATATTTATAGTGTTGCTTTTGATAGCCGGAGCTGTGCTGACATATATATACCGTGACGAAGCAAAGGATTTGATAATACAATCGCTTAACCGAAACCTGAAAACCGAGATACATGTGGGCAACATACAGTTTGACCTGTTCAGACGTTTACCCAACGCATCACTTACCTTTGAGGATGTAACAGTATTCGAAGTATCACCCCGTGAAAACAAAGACACACTTATCAAAGCTCATCGTGTATATTTTCAGTTCAGTATCATTGACCTTATTCGCAGGAACTACAAAATAAAAAGGTTGGATATTTCAGGGGGAAAGTTTATGCCCGTAGATTATGATGATGGTACCAATAACTATATATTTTGGCATGTCAGTGAAGAAAAGCCCGTAAATGATCTTGAATTTGATCTGCAACGCATAGACCTGAAAGATTTTAAGATAGATTATAAAAACCACAGACAAAAAAGCAGGTACCATGTTTATATGGCAGACAGCCGTATGTCGGGAAAGTTCAGCCGCGCCGACTATAACCTGAACATCGGCAGCAGAATGAAAATCAATGAGCTTGTTATTGACGGATCATCCTTTTTATCAAACAGGGACGTTGACCTTGATTTAAGAATTTCAGTTAAAGATAATATCATTTACGAATTCGAAAAAGGATTGGTGAAACTGAGCGGTAATTCTTTTGAAATAGCAGGATATGTAAAAAATGAAAAACCCGGCAGCTACCTTGATTTGACGATAAATGGTAAAGACATCAGTTTGCAAAACCTTATAAATGACCTTCCTGAAACATGGAAAAAACATTTTGAAGGATACCGCAGTCGCGGCAATTTATACTTTAATGCCGCGGTTAAAGGGAGATCATCAAATGTTGAAAATCCTTATATTTCAGCAGATTTTGGACTTGAAAACGGGAGCCTTAATGACCGTAAACTTGACCTGCATCTTGATAAAATTAGCTTTGAAGCACAATTCAACAATGGCTCACGCAGAACACTTGCTTCCTCTTCACTGATTGTCGAAGATTTTAATGTTCTTATCAATAAGGGCAAAATCAACAGCGATTTCATAATTTCCGATTTTATGGATCCTTTGCTGGTAATAAATGCCAATGCTGATATTGAAGTGCGGGACTTCATTAATCTTTTCAAGCTAAAGAATTTTGAATCGGCATCCGGTCAGATGTTGTTTGATATTGGTTTTGAAAGCAGGTTGAACAAATTAGGTGCAAAGAACGGCAATAGCAGGGGTGAGTTTTTTGCATCTGCCACCTCGGGAAGCCTTCAAATAGAAGATGTGCATTTTGTTTTAAAAGATGACAGGAATGAATACAGCAATCTTAACGGTTTTTTCCATTTCAATGATAACGATTTGATGATTAAATACTTTCAGGGCATGATAGCCGACAATGACTTTGCTATGAAAGGATATTTCAGAAACATTTTGCCTTACCTCTTCCATGAAGACCAGCGTATGATTGTTGATGCAAGTTTTGTATCAGATAAATTCAACCTTGACCAATTGCTCAGGGAGAGAGATTCGGATGCTGATACAACATATAATCTGACATTTTCTGACAGGGTGGATTTTCACCTGCTGGCTGATATCGGTCATTTTAGTTTCAGGAAATTTGATGCTACTGACATGAGAGGGATATTGCAAATGAGAAACAAAAAGTTTATGGCTACCGATATATCTTTTAATTCTATGAATGGAAAATTTGAAGGAAGTGTGTTTATTGACGGCACAAATGATGATATCTTGCAGATGGGTTGTGATGCCTGGCTTTATAATGTTGATGCTCAGCAAATGTTTTACCAGTTTGGTAATTTCGGGCAAACAGGTATTAAGGACGAGAATATAAGAGGAAATATCACCGCAGATCTTCAATTTACATCAAGCTGGTCACCAAACCTTGAAATAGATTGGCAAACTCTTGAAACCACAGCCGATATCAGGATAGAAGATGGTGAACTTGTTGACTATAAACCTTTGCTGGCTTTGTCAAGGTTTTTGAGAGTGGAAGACCTTGAACATGTGATATTTTCAACATTGCATAATAAGATCCGCATTAAAGACCGCAAGATTATAATTCCCGATATGGAAATCAATTCCAGTGCTGTCAATATCAAGTTGTCGGGAGAACATACTTTTAAAAATGAAATAGATTATCGTTTGCAAATATTACTTTCTGAATTGCTGGCACAAAAGAGACGTCAACGCAGGAACCCGCAGGAGCAATATGGAGATATCATTGATGACGGCCTGGGGCGTACGACACTGTTTTTGCACTTAACCGGAACTATTGATGACCCGGTATTCAGGTATGACTACCAGGGTGTAAGAGAAAAAATAAGAGATGATCTTCAACAGGAAAGGCAAGAATTGCGCCGTATATTAAAAGATGAATTTAGTTGGATCATACCCGGTGAACAAAAATATGAAGAAGACACGGTAATGATTAAAAGAAGAAAAGAGATGGAACGTATTAAAAAACAAGAAGAAGGGGAGTTCGTAATTGAATTTGATGATTTTTAATTGACCTTGTTTTTTATAAAACCCGGAGAATATCCGGAACCCTGAAGCTTTCAGGGGTTTAAAAAAACACAAAAAAAACTGATTAACAGTGGAAATATATCGTCGTAAACAACGCTGGAAGCTGATCTTGCTTGGCATTGCCGCAGCAATAGTTATAGCTTCATTATGGTATACCGATATCATAGTAAAACAGATATCAATTGACGAAAGGCAGAAAGTATCGTTATGGGCTGATGCTATTCAGAAAAGAGCCACACTGGTAAAATATATGGAAAACTTTTTTGAAAAGATCAAGGACGAGGAGCGCAAACGGGTAGAGATCTGGGCTGAAGCCACAAGAAGGATATTGGTAGCCAGAACGGAAGAAGAGCTTACCTTTTATGTCAACATCATTGAAAGTAACACTAATATACCGGTATTACATGTGGATGATGAAGATGATATCATTACCGGAAGAAACCTTGAAAGCAGATTTGAAGACGCCGAAGTTTTTGAAGGTGAAATAAAAGAAGTTTTCAGCCAGTACCCACCCATTTCTATCAAATATAACGGTGTCACCGAATATCTTTACTACCGGGATTCAAGGCTCTTTACAGAGTTGCGTAGCGTACTCGAGGATTTGATTGACTCCTTCATTGAAGAAATTGTGATAAGCTCGGCTAATGTGCCTGTCATAGTTACAGACAGCACAAAAACAAAAATCATTGCGCATGGAAATGTTGATAAACTTCAACCAGATGATTCCTATTCCGTGAAACAGACAATTGCCTCAATGAGAGATAAAAACCCGCCTATTTCAATTGACCTGCCAACCCATGGCACTTGTCATGTGTTTTATACTAATTCCTTTCTGCTGACTCAACTTAAATATTACCCAATCGCACAATTTCTGGTGATAGGGATATTCTTGTTCGTATCATATGTGTTGTTTAGTATGGCTCGTGACGCCGAACAAAACCAGGTATGGGTCGGAATGTCAAAAGAAACCGCCCACCAACTCGGAACACCCCTGTCGTCATTGATGGCCTGGCTCGAAATGATCAAATTAAAAGGTACGGATGAAAATACAGTCAATGAAATGCAGAACGATATAAAACGTCTTGTAAACATTACCGAACGTTTTTCTAAGATAGGCTCACCTCCGCTTCTGATAAAATCGGATTTAGTATCAATTGTTAATCAAGCAGTGGGGTATCTGAAAAAAAGATTGTCGAAAAATACCCGGTTTATAGTTAATGCTGTTCCTGAAAATAAAAATATTGAAGTCCCCGTAAATCCAAACCTCTTTGAATGGGTTATTGAAAATATTTGTAAAAATGCAGTCGATGCAATGGGTGGTAACGGTGCCATAACAATAGATATCTCAGAACAGAAAAAATATGTAATTGTTGATATTACCGACAGCGGAAAAGGAATACCAAAATCTAAGTTTAGCAACGTATTTAAACCCGGCTTTACAAGCAAAAAACACGGTTGGGGGCTTGGCTTGTCTCTTTCCAAAAGAATAATCGAAAACTATCATAAAGGACGTTTGTTTGTGAAAAGAAGCCAGGTAAATAAAGGAACAACTTTCAGAATAATGCTTAAGAAGGATGTATGATCATGCCGGTGCGGGAATTCAAATTTCCGGGTTACCAAAAATTTTCTTGAATTCCGAACTACTCGTGCTTTCATTTGTTTTATTATTAAAAAAGAATAATTGAACACAGATTATTCTGATGCTTTGATTTTGCCCGGTGTATGTATACATTGATTTTTAATCCGTGATTATCGGCCAAATCCGTGTTAACCCTGTGGAATAAGTTTTTAATAATAACATCAGGAAAAATAAAGTTTTATTCCACAGGGTAAATTCGTGTTTCATCCAGAAGATAAGATCTTGCAAATGAACAATAAAACATATAAAACAGTAACTCTAAAAGTTGAGGGCATGACCTGCACCAATTGTGCATTGAGCGTTCGTAAGCAACTTGAAAAATCAGGTTTTAAGAACGTTGATGTGGATTTTGCCACCGGTGACGTCAGGTTTGAGACAGATGACGAAAGCCTTGTTCCTGATGCGAAAAGCAATATTAAATCTCTTGGTTATAAGGTTGCAGATAGAGTCAAGCCGGAGGAGGCTAAAAAGGGACTGTTGTTGATTGAAAAGAAGTTCTGGTTCAGCTTTGTGCTTACAGTACCCTTGGTGGTTGCGATGTTCTTGCCTCTCGGCTTTTTGCATGATGATATTTTTCAGCTTGTATTAACGATCCCTGTTTATACGATCGGCGTATGGCATTTTGGCGGTAGTGCTTTCAGAAGCCTGAGAGCCGGTTATACAAATATGGATGTGCTTATATTCCTTGGTACCACCGCTGCGTTTGTCTATAGCCTTACAGGCACGATCTACCAAATGGGGCACCAATATATGTTTTATGAAACATCAGCAAGTATTATAACCATTGTGCTTCTTGGCAACATGCTTGAGCAACGTTCAGTGAAAAAGACTACCGGTGCTATTGATGAATTGGCACGTATGCAGAAAAACATTGCCAAGAGATTAATAGATGATACTAAAAACATACAGGAAAAAATTGAAGAAGTTGATGCAGAAAGCATACAACCGGGTGAGGCTGTTTTGGTAAACACAGGTGATTCAGTACCTGTTGACGGAGAAATATACTGGGGGCATGGTTCAATCGACGAATCTATGATATCAGGCGAAAGCCTTCCTGTTGACAAGCAGGAAGGGGATAAAGTGATAGGGGGAACCGTATTGGTTGCGGGCAATATAAAAGTCAGGGCAACAGCCACCGGCCAAGATACGGTACTGTCGCAAATAATTGAACTGGTAAAAAATGCCCGGCGAGATAAACCTAAAATGCAAAACCTGGCAGACAAGATATCATCAATATTTGTTCCGCTTGTTGTGGGTATTGCAATATTAACCGTCATTGGCTGGTTTTTCGTAGCAGGCCTGGAGTTTAAAGATTCATTGATGCGTGGTGTAGCCGTGCTGGTGATTGCGTGCCCCTGTGCACTGGGACTTGCAATACCAACAGCCGTTGTTGTCGGTTTGGGAAGAGCAGCTAAAACCGGGATACTGATCAAAGGAGGAAGCACATTCGATAAGTTTCCGGCTATTGATAAAATCATTTTTGATAAAACAGGAACTTTGACCAGCGGTAAATTTATTATAAAAAGATTTGAAAGTTTTGGAGAAAGCCGGGAAAAGGTCGAAAAGATAGTTTGCAGCCTTGAAAAGCATTCGTCGCATCCCATTGCCAAAGCGATAGTGAGCCGCCTGAACGTAAAGGACACCATTAACTTCGTTGAAGTTGATGAAGAAAAAGGACTGGGTATTAAAGCTGTTGATGCGGATGGCAACACTTATATTGCCGGCTCTTATAAGATCGCTTCACATCTGACTGACGATAATACTCATAATGTATATGTTTTGATGAATGACAAATTAATAGGCTGGCTTGATATTGAAGATGAGATAAAGCCTGAAGCAAAAGGGACAATAGACTTTTTTAAACGAAGAAATATTGAGACAATACTTTTAAGTGGCGACAGGGCGAGCCGGTGCAATGAAATAGCTGCCCGGCTGGGCATTGAAAAAGTCTATTCAGAAAAGATGCCGCAGGAGAAATATCAGCTTATAGAAGAGTTGTCAGCAAAACACAAAGTGGTAATGGTAGGTGATGGCATTAATGATGCGCCTGCATTGTCAAAAGCATTTCTTGGTGTGTCAATGAGTGATGCTACACAGGTGGCCGTAAAGTCGGCCGAAGTGATATTACTTAAAGGCAACCTTAAACTTCTGAAAAATGCTTTTTCTATGAGCCGGATAACTTTACGCACAATCAAAGAAAACCTCTTCTGGGCATTCTTTTATAACGTGATGGCTATACCGCTGGCGATCATTGGCATGCTAAGCCCAATGATAGCTGCGTTTGCAATGGTCGTGTCGGATATTATTGTTGTGCTTAACTCCATCAGGCTAAAAAGAAGAAAACTGGCTTGAAAAATATAAAAAAATATTATTTTTGATGTTCAAATCAAATCTTTTTCTAATTTTAATTATTAACAGATGAGACCACTCTAAAAAGTCCAAAAATATTATTTCCCGCAGATTTCGCTGATATGCGCAGATTATAAATTCATGATAATCAATTAAATTTATCAGCGAAAATCTGCGATTTACCCTGTTGGATATTTGCTTTTTATAAATTCCCGTTTTTTATAAATTTATCCAACGGGGTGAATCTGCGGGAAAACATTTTTTAGAGTAGTCTCACAGATAAAGTACGTATTACTAAAAAGAAATTGTATGGAAATCAAAGTTCTAGGACCAGGATGTTACAGATGCCGCCAGCTTGAAAAAATCACAGAGAAAGCTGTTGAAGAGCTCGGCATAGAAGCACATATCACAAAGGTAGATGATATGGATAAAATATTGAGTTATGGCATTTCACGCACACCGGGGTTGGTAGTTGACGGTAAAGTTGCTCTTAGCGGAAGAATTCCGGATGTTGATGAAGTAAAAAAGCTTTTGAAAGCATAATTTGTAATACATCTAATATTAAACAAACCCGGTTATGCCAAAAATAACAAATCCCAAAAATCAAATTCACCCTTTGTTAAATAAAAAAACATTTAACAGGGTAAATTCTAATTTTTAAAATCTCAATGACCCAAATAACCCAGGTTCGAAATTTGAATAATTGAAATTTGTTATTTATTTACTTACATAATGTTTAATTTTATATGTGTTCGTAGTCTCGTTTCGCTCGGCAGTTATTTGATGCTTATTATTTGATTTTTTTAGTAACTAACATTATTGATTGAATACTATCAACTCATGCACTGCTTAACATGGAATTAAAGAAAGAACTAAAGATACTCTTTTGGATAATCGTTTTTTTTCTTTTTGCATATTACATGCCATTGGAGATTGGTGATTTCAGGACTGCCATCATAGCTTCACTGGATCTCACTCGCTGGTATGCCCGGGAGCATGTGATTTTATGCCTTATACCGGCTTTTTTTATTGCCGGGGTAATTGCCGTATTCGTCAACCAGGCGGCAGTGATAAAATATTTCGGGGCTAATGCCAAAAAGTGGTTGTCTTATTCTATAGCATCGGTTTCAGGTACTATCCTGGCAGTATGTTCCTGTACCATATTACCGCTTTTTTCCAGTATTCATAAACGTGGTGCGGGGATAGGTCCGGCGGTTGCTTTCTTGTATTCAGGCCCGGCGATCAATATTCTTGCAATAATCTTAACTGCACGTATCCTGGGTTGGGAGATCGGCTTGGCACGTATAATTGGCGCAGTGGTTTTTGCTGTGATTATTGGCTTGATAATGAGTTTAATATACCGGAAAGAGGAAAAGGTCAAGGCGGAGGAACAGATGAATGTGGAAGTACCTCCCGAAGCACGGCCATTGTGGCAAACTTCATTGCATTTCTTTATTCTCGTATTGATACTTATAGTTGCTAATTGGGGTGAGCCTGCCGAAGGTGTAACAACCGGCTTTTGGCATTTTATATGGTCAAATAAGTGGACAATTGTTGCTTTGTTGGGTGTTTTCTTCGTTTATTCATTGATTGATATACTGAAAATAAACTGGCAATGGGTTGCTTTGGCATCCATACCGGTTCTTGCCAGTTCATGGTTTACCGCTAACCCTGTTATTCCATTCTTGTTGGCTATAGCAGGTCTTTCAGTAATAACACTACTGCATGGAGGAGAAAACAGGGAATGGACATTATCAACATGGGATTTCGCCAAACAAATACTTCCATTATTGGCTCTTGGAGTTATTGTTGCCGGGTTTTTGCTTGGCTCAACGCATGGAGATACCGATATACCCGGAATAATACCCGATAAATGGATAACTTCCATGGTCGGTGGCAATTCTTTACTTGCCAATTTATTTGCATCTGTAATAGGTGCATTCATGTACTTTGCCACCCTAACCGAAATACCTATTTTGCAAGGATTGCTCGCGTCAGGTATGGGTAAAGGACCGGCCCTTGCACTACTTCTTGCAGGACCATCACTTTCACTACCAAACATGCTTGTCATTCGAAGCGTCATGGGAACACAGAAAACCGTTGTCTATGCACTTCTCGTGGTTGTAATGGCAACAATCTCGGGGCTGGTGTTTGGAGCGATATGATGCAGGGAGATGATCGGTAACCGGTAACCTGCTAAATCAGAAATAGACCAAATGAACCCTCCATCCGTACTTTCGATTATACTCCAGGGCAGGTGCAGGAAATTTTACGAAATCAAAAGCCTTAAACAGTATAGTAAGAAACCGGGAGTCAGTATCTATTTGTGAAAAGTCGATATCAGGAGCCAAAAACCATTGCCTGTACCTTTGCATTTCAGGGAGAGGTTGGCCGTTATGCTCAGAAGGATTTTCAACACTGCCAAGCATCCCGTTGGCACTGTAGCCTATTGCCATGTTAAGCCATGGAGGGAATATCTCTCTTTTTTGTGAAAACATGTTCATATTTGCCGACAACCAAAAGGTCATGCCGTTATAATCTTTCAGCATATGTTCGGCCAGGTTTTTACCTAACAAGTCAGGTCTGTACTCCGGCAAGCCGCTGCTTGTATAAGAATATCTAACCTTTACTTTTTGCGATTTCCATGCTACTTGCTGGAGATAAAACAATCCTGAACCTGAAAAATTTGCTGCCTGGTCGCCCCACGAGAAGCCCCATTCTTTTGAAAAGCCGTCAAGGATTTCAATGGTTGTCAAAAAAAGCGTACCGGTAATGCTCCCGTATAATGCACTTTGCCTGTTGCTCAAACCTGCCCAGCGAAATGTTGCAGCACTGGCAGCACTGAAATGATAAGCCGAAGCCACATGCCCAAGTTTATCCATCTGCTTCCAGTGCTTGTTATCATTGAAAAAATGAAAAGATGTACGTGGATAATTACTATACCACATCTGATCAAGTAAGATCATAGTACCTGCTAAAGCAACGGTTTTGCCTCCAACCAGCCAGGACAAACGCTTATTGTCAACAACAGAACTATCACGTTTGTGAAACTTTAAGTAAACCTCTGAAAAGTGATTTGAAACACCACCAAAACAATCATTGACCAAAAAAAATATCAATCCAAATGCAAAAGTTTTAATCAATATCATGTGTGAGATTGATTTAATTTGTTGTTTTTTCGGAAGTTATAACAATAATAATTTATTTATAACCTTACCGTTTCATTACATAAATTGTGTAACTTTGTTTTTTGGTTAATGTTCACCCAGCCAGATAATCTCTCAAATGGTGAAGTATTATTTTAACTTCAAAATATCTGACGGGTAAATATTGCAATTTTTTTTGCAAGGAGGGAGTAAAATTAATCTTAATTTATTAAGACAAAAAGAAAAATTTATCACACTGACCGGTAAAACAAAGTAACATGCAGATATTGAGCAATATAACACAAACAATTAGCGTATAAAATGACAATAAAAAATATCATTAAGCAAGGACAAAAACTTTAGTTAATGAAATTTACCCTGATTTGCCAATGGAATAAATTAACACCCTATGTGCTTCAAAAAAAACTATATATAACATTCAAAACAAATAAATTGAACCACATAGACACATAGTTTTCACATAGTTCATTTAAATATAAGCTATTTGAAAAAATAATTAAAGTAATGACGTTAATAGAAATCAGTTTAGCAGTTTAACATTTTGAAAGCTATGAATTATGTTCACAAAAAAATTGAAGTATTTTGAGTTTGGCATTCATTCAGACAAAGGCAAGGTCAAAGACATGAATTTTGACGGTTATTCTGCTTTTGAGTCGTCTAACGGTTATGTCTTTGTGTTGTGTGATGGTAATGATGAGCTGGGAGCAAAAGCCAGAGATATTGCATTAGAGCGTATTAGGTATTTTATGGATAGGGAATACATAGAAGACCCGTTTGAGGCTGTCCAATCCTCTTTGATATATACAGGTGGTTATATATATAAACATATTACAGCGCAGGATGAAAAATACAAAAACATGATGGTAAGCTGCTTATGTGTTTTGATAAGGGATAATAAGATATACTATTCTTCATTAGGCAATTGTCATATGTTTTTTTATACAGGTAAGGGATTTTATCAGTTAACACCGGAGACTTCAGATGATATTCATTTTATGCAGGGGCACGGTATGACTGAAAAAATGTTTCTTGGTAATGACAGGGTTTCTGCTCCATTTGTTTGTGAAAAGCCTTTAGTCCCGTTAAATGGTGACATGATACTTATGTGTACTGACGGTTTGTATGATTACATTAGCGAAAAAAACATAAAAAAGATTATTTCTGATCCAATGCCCGTTCATACAAAAGCCAGCCGGCTGGGTGATATGGCAAATGACGCCGGTGGCATAGATAATGTATCAGTACAGATTATTTCATTTTATAATCTTGATCATAATATTCGTGAATTTGTGCCGGCGGAGCAACCACAAAAGAAAGATTTACCCAAGATCGCAAAAATTAACTTTACAGGTAATTCTTTATGGAATAAAATTATTATCGGAGTAATGCTGGTGATAGCCGGATATTTATTTTACGATATGTTTTTATTTAATCCGCGACCATCTGTAGACCTGAAAGGTCATGAAGAAGCACCGGTGGCCGACACATTAACTGAGTCTGAACCTTTACCGGAAGAAAGGTTTGGCCAAACTGTTAATGTTAAATCAATATTGAACTATTTTGCGCCTGCCGATACAATATACCGGGTTAAGAGTGGTGATACATGGGGTAGTATATACCGGAAGTTTGAAGTGTGTTCATGGTTTATTCGCAGCCATGAGCATAATACCGGAAAATTTGACCGAAAAGATGACCCGGTTGCCGGAAGAAAAATTACAATACCTCTTATTTATTCGGCAAATCCAAAATATAATCCTAGATTTTACAAAGAGTTTACTACAGATAAAGTTGGCACTGCATGTCAGCATGCCGGCGAAGATTATATTGAAGAGTTTCATCAAAATCTTAAACAACGTTACCTGAAGCAAGAATAACAAAGTAATTAAATTAATGAACAGGCTAAGCAAAAAGAACGGCAGGATATTAATTGCAGATAACGTCCATCCTATAGTAAATGAAAGACTCCGCAACCTGGGTTTCGAATGTACTGAGCGGCTTAATATTTCATATAATCAATTACTTGATGAGATAACCGATTGCAAAGGCATTATTATTCGAAGTTCTTTTAACCTGAAAAAAGATTTTTTTGATGCAGCCAGGGAACTGGTTTTTGTCGGAAGAATAGGAAGCGGGCTGGAGATCATTGATGTTGAATACGCGGCAACCCTTGGGATCCACTGTATCAATTCGCCTGAAGGAAACCGTGATGCTGTCGGCGAACATGCGTTAGGCTTGTTGCTTGCCCTGATGAACAATATTTGCAAAGCAGATAAGGAAATAAGAGAAGGCAAATGGCTGAGGGAACAAAACCGTGGTTTCGAAATAATGGGCTCTACCATCGGGATAATAGGTTATGGTAATACTGGCAGTGCTTTTGCACAAAGACTTGCCGGGTTCGAAGCTGATGTTATTGCCTATGATAAATATAAATCGGGCTTTGGCAATCAATATGTCGAGGAAACAACACTTGAGGATATTTTTAAAAGAACCGATATCCTTAGCATGCATGTCCCTCTCACTAAAGAAACACACTATATGGTAAATGAAAATTTCCTGGAAAAATTTCGCAAATCAATATATTTTATTAATACTTCACGTGGTTATGTTGTTGATACCGCAGGCCTTGTGAATGCCATGAAAAATAATAAAGTTAAAGGTGCGGCACTTGATGTGCTGGAATATGAAAGCGCTTCGTTTGAAACCCTTAATCCGGGTAAAAGACCCGCACCTTTAAGATACCTCGTTGAAAGTAATAAAGTCGTTTTGTCACCTCATGTTGCAGGAGTTACATTCGAATCGCAATACAAACTGGCTGATGTATTGTGCCAAAAAATAGAATCTCTTTTTAGCTCAAAGCAGTCAGAAAACAACTGCAGGTAATCAACCCAAAACATTTCTTAAGTTTTTTGTTTATAAACATAGGGATGATCCAAAAAAAAATAGTATATTTGGATTTCCTGTTTGATAAATCATTATCGTTGATTCTTAAGGCAGAAATCGGTGAGTTTTTATGAAGAAGTGTGCTCAGCTAACAATACGAGGAAAAGTTCAGAATATTGGTTTCAGGTACAACGCGCAGATAGTTGCAAATGAATACAACATAAGCGGTTATGTAAAAAACATGCGTGACGGTAGTGTGTTTGTTGAAGCTGAAGGTGAAGAATCTGACCTGGAAAAGTTTATAAGCTGGTGCAGGAAAGGTCCCGCCTGGTCAGATGTAGAAAAAGTGGATGTTTTGTATGTCCCGTTAAATGACTATTCCGGTTTTAAGATTCGTTAATGCTTTATTTGTTATAGTAGAAATGATTTTGATAATTAATTATCAAGTTATTTATTATTCTTTTTCACAACTGTCCAATTAAAATATTTTGAAACGTATGGATATTAATATTGATAACAATTCTTTAAATTTGACTGTTGGTGGGAATATTGACATTTATTTTATGCCACTAACTCTAACATGAAGATTCACTAAGAATCTGGCAAACAACCATTATGCTTTGTGGCTCTTGATGTTTGTGTCTTAGTAGATATAATTAATTTTATTTGAACAGTATTGATTTTTTTAAAAAACAATGGTATTTATGAATTATTACAGAAGTATTGCTTTACTGTTTTATTTGCTTTTTTTTATTAATGGCATAACACAGGAACCTTTGCCTAAAGGGCTTACTGATGAAGAAAAAGAAGTATATGAACAGCTAATAAGGAATTGGGAGTATGGTGTAAATGTTCAGCCACCTGCTGTGCCGCCACGGGCTCCTGCGGAGTTTGAAGAATCCGGTGGATTGATAATAACATGGGCAGGTTTTGATAAGAAGCTCAGAGAGGTTGTTTTTTATACAGCAGGAAGAGGTATAACGATATATATTATTACAGATGATCCTGAAGCAGTTCAAAATTATCTTATAAAGGGAGGTGTGCTTTTAGAAGATGTGCACTTTGTGCAAATTCCTTTTAATTCTGTGTGGGTTCGGGATTATGGACCAAAAAGCATTTATCTTGCAGGAAATGATGAGCTTGCTTTTGCAGATTGGCTTTATAACATTCCCCGACCTCTAGATAATCTTGTGCCCGAAAATATGGCAAATTATCTTAATTTACCTGTATATCAGATGACGTCAGGTTCAAATAAGCTTATACATGCGGGGGGTAATATTATGGTTGATGGACACGGCACTGCATTTTCTTCAAAACTGGTTTTATTCGAAAATAGTAGTTTAACTGAAAGTCAAATTGATAATATAATGTATGATTTTTTAGGCATTGACAGGTATATAAAAACCGAGATGTTGCCGTATGATTACCTTCATCATCTGGATATGCATATGAAGCTTTTGGATGAAGAAACTCTGCTTGTCGGAGAATATCCTGAGGGAGTTCCTATTCGCCCTGAACTTGAATCCAACTTGCAATATATAGTTGATAATTATAAAAGTTGTTATGGAAGACCTTATAATATTATACGCATACCTATGTCGCCATGTCCACAAGGAGAATACCCGCCTTATGCTAATTTTCGCAGTTATACGAATTCGTTGATAATCAATAATGTGGTATTGGTCCCGCAATATCATAACGAGTCTCTGAATGCCCATGCTTTGGATATATACAAGCAGGCTATGCCTGGCTACCACGTTATCGGTATTAATGTGGAAAAAATAACTTATACAAGCGGTGCAATACATTGTATTACCAGGGGAATAGCAGCTACTGATCCTGTTTTTATTTCACATGCTCCAATTCGTTATGCAGAGCCCGGTGAGAAGATCAGTATAGAAGCTGAAATACAGAACGCTGCCGGCATTAGTGAAGCTAATCTTTTTTGGAGAGATAACAATAAAGCATCTTATCAGCAAGAGAAGATGATTTATCAAGGAGGTGCTTATAAAGCGGATATCCCCGGAAAACCATTCCAAACAGAAATATCATACTATATAAGTGCTACAAATAATAACGAAAAAACTATTACCAAGCCTTTGACTGCTCCGGATGGAACTCATACATTCACAGTAGGAGTGGAAACAGAAGTATCGCATCCCAAGAAAAAGATTACTTTCAGTGTTTATCCAAATCCTTCCGAAGGAACTTTTAACTTAGTTTTACCCGAAACCAATAAAACAATTGATATTGACATTATCGATATGCATGGAAGGATAGTATATAAAAACTCAGTTAACAATAATGATTTTAATTACAGCTACCCGGTTAATATGAAGGATGAGAAACCAGGAATCTATATGGTAAGAATTACATGGAAACAAAACCGCGAGACGGAAAAACTAATAATTATCTGAATTGAATTACGTAATTTGTGCAAACATCCTTACTGTTTTCATTTCTTAAAATATTTTTCATTCAATGAATATCCGGCAACAGAGTTTGTGAGCCCGCCGAAACCAATTTCGGAGTTTTAATCGTAGTAAGTTTTTTCTGATGAAACCTTATCTCTCATTTTTATTATATTTGTAGTTTTATAAAAAGATATCATATAGCTGTGGAAAAGCTTTTGTATTTTTCAAGAATTATTCACAATTAAATTAGCAAAACTTACTTTTATGTTGATCAGAGCAATTTAGATTCTCATTATGAAATATTTTTTTAAATAAAATCAGATTGTTATGACTTATTACAAGATTGTTACTTTTTTATCGTTTTTGTTTTTTTTGACTGCCGTATATACCCAGGAGCCATTGCCAAAAGGGCTTACTGAAGAAGAGAAGGAAGTTTATGAAGAGTATATACAAACTTTTCAGTATGGTACTGATTTACGTCCTCCCGATGTACCGCCGCGAAGTACGGCGGAATTTGAAGAAGCAGGCGGAGTGATAGTCACATGGGCAAGCTATGCTTATGAGCTCAGGGAAATAGTGCGTCATACAAGGGAAAGAGTGCCGGTTTATATCATCACTAATGATCCGGGTGGCGTACAAAGCTATCTAATAGCCGGTGGTGTGCCCCTGGATGGTATAGAGTTTGTAACGATACCATACAATTCTGTATGGGTAAGAGATTACGGACCTCAAAGCGTCTATCTTGACGGTGATGACCAGCTTGCTTTTATAGACTGGGTTTATAATCGCCCGAGACCCCAGGATAATCAGGTACCTTATAATATGGCAAATTATCTTGATTTGCCGATACATCAAATGACAACCGAACCGAACCGGCTTGTGCATACAGGCGGTAATCTGATGTTTGACGGACATGGTAAAGCTTTTTCATCAAAGCTGGTATTATCGGAAAATTCCGGTAAAACGGAAAACCAGATTGATGCTATAATGTATGATTTCATGGGTGTTGAAACATATATCAAAATGGATGAGCTGCCTTATGACAATATCAGCCACCTGGATATGCACATGAAGCTTCTGGATGAAGAAACACTGCTGGTAGGGGAGTTTCCGGAAGGAGTATCTGACGGACCTTATATTGAGGCTAATCTGCAATATTTGCTCGATAATTATCAAACCGCCTATGGCAGGGATTTTAATGTGGTGCGCATACCTATGGTACCAAACCAGCAAGGTCAGTACCCACCTAATGCCCCTTACCGTACATATACAAATTCATTGATCATCAACGATTTGGTGTTAGTCCCGATATATTGGAACGCATCCCTAAATGCAGAGGCTATAGCTATATACGAGGAAGCCATGCCCGGATATGAAATTGTAGGCATAAATATGGAATCAGTAATCGGTGCCAGCGGTGCGATACATTGTATATCCAGGGAGATAGCTGCCGAAGATCCTATTTTTATATCGCATGCATCAATACTTGAAGCTTATTGTAATGAGCCAATAGAAGTTGAAGCAGAAATAGATAATGCTGCCGGAATAGCAGAAGCATCTGTTTTTTGGAGCAATGATGGCGGGGAAAATTATCAGCAGGAAATAATGGCTTATGAAGATGGTGTTTATTTCGCTGATATTCCTGAGCAATCATGCCAGGCAGAAATCTCATATTACATAAGTGCTACGAATGATAACAATAAAACTATTAACAAACCTTTGGTTGCGCCAGACGGTACTTATGCATTTGACATTACATGCCAGGAGATTATTGATTTTGTTGTTGACAATGAGGTTGTTCTGCTCTATGAAACCGTAGAATATACATATACAGGTTGTTTATTTGATTTTGATGATATACATTGGGATTTCGGCGACGGGGCTGATCCCGGTTCTGCAATGACTATCGGCCCTCACGAGGTTTATTATGAAACCGAAGGATATAAAACCGTAACACTTACAATTGATGACCATTCTCTTACCAAAGAGGATATCGTTTATGTTTATACATCATATGAGCTTGTAATAGAAACAGAAGGTGAGGGGCAAACAGAACCCGAACCCGGAACCTATTATCATGAAGAGGGAGATGAAATAGACATGGATGCAATACCCGATGAAGGATGGAAGTTTGATGAATGGACTGATGATGATGGAAATGTAGAAAGTGAAGATGCAGATTTTGTTTTCACTATGCCGGATAAGGATTTTGTCTTGATTGCCAACTTTGTTCCTGAAGAATATGAGCTTATCATCGATATTAGCCCTGATAATGCCGGGAACGTGACCAAGGACCCCGACCAGGATTTTTACAACATGGGCGAT
This sequence comes from Bacteroidales bacterium, assembly GCA_003567625.1. Lineage (GTDB taxonomy): Bacteria > Bacteroidota > Bacteroidia > Bacteroidales > UBA7960 > PUKZ01. The sequence goes on from PWZB01000136.1 coordinate 56,783, forward strand.
GAAATTAATCTGGAAGCAACAGCAGCGGAAAACTATAAATTCAAAGAATGGACAGGCGGCACGGAACATATTGATGATAATGCTTCAGCCACAATAACTGTAACGATGCCGGCTGATGATGTTAAACTCGTTGCGGTTTTCGAAGAAGGAACAACAGTTCCATCATTTGAAACAAAGTTTGATTTTAATATTTATCCAAATCCTTCAAGAGGACTCTTCAATATTGTAATGTCGCCTGCAGATTGCCCAATAAATATAGTTGTTTCCGATATGCAAGGCAGGGTGGTTTATCAAAATATTATTACCAACAAGCAAGAGGAGTTTAAGTATGGGGTAAATTTGGAAAGTGAATCGCCCGGAATTTATCTGGTCAGAATTACATGGCAGCAAAATTCCAAAGTAGAAAAAATAATGATCAGATAACTATTTTTGTACTTTTAAAAACTTACATTCAAGATTCCTGTATGCTGAAACATCTTCAGATAGAGAATTATGCCCTTATCGAAAAACTGGATATCAGCTTTGATGACGGTTTGTCTATCATTACCGGCGAAACAGGAGCAGGGAAATCAATCCTGGTAGGCGCATTATCACTTATACTTGGTCAGAGAGCCGATACTAAAGTTTTGTTTGACAAAAAAAGAAAATGTATTGTTGAAGGTACGTTTTATATAAAGGATTATAACCTGCTTTCGATTTTCGAGCAACATGAGATTGATTATGATGATAATACCATCCTGCGCCGGGAGATCAACCAGCAAGGTAAATCAAGGGCTTTTGTTAACGACACACCCGTTACATTAAATGTGCTGAAAAGCTTTTCGGAAAAGCTTGTTGATATTCACTCACAACATGAGAGCCTGTTGCTGAATAAAACTTATTTTCAGTTTGATGTTATAGATAACTTTTGTGGTCATTATGACCTGTTGGATAAGTACAGGGCAGAATATCTGAAATATATCTCACTGGAAAAGAGGCTTAATATGCTTATAGAAACCGAAAAAGAAGCCCGCGCTAACCTTGATTATTACAAATTTCAGTATGAAGAGCTGCAAAAAGCAAACCTTGAAGAGGCAAAGGAATTTGAAAAGCTTGAATCGGAACTGGAAATTCTTAATAATGCATCTGAAATAAAACAAAACCTTCAAAATGCTTATTATCTGCTGGCAGATTCTGAAACTAATATTCTGGAAGAAATTAATGGTCTGAAAAATCTTATTCAACCGTTAGAAAAATTTGATAAAAGATATAAAGATCTGTCGCGAAGGCTTCAATCGGTTTATGTTGAACTGAAGGATATCGGCGATGATTTGTCGCAGGCTTCGGATGATGTTGTTTTTGATGCGGAACGCACATCTTTATTGACAGAAAGATTGGATGTGTTGAATAAACTTATGATGAAGCACAATGTTGCATCAATTGATGAGCTTATAGATATTAAAGAAGATTACAAGAAAAAGACAGAAGACATTGAATTTCTGGATGATGAAATTGAATCATTGAAGGATCAAACCGGCCAATGCGAACAAGAAGTTTACGGGCTGGGTGAACGGTTATCCGTATCACGACAAGAGAAATTTTTGGTTATTGAAAAACGAATAACAGGGATTTTAAAAAACCTTGGTATGCCCAATGCACGTTTTGGTATCGAACATAATAAAACTGATGCTGTTAATCCGCTGGGATTGGACTCAATCCGGTTCAGATTCAGTGCTAACCTGGGAAGCGAAATGCAGGATATATCAAGAGTTGCTTCAGGAGGTGAAATATCAAGGTTGATGCTAAGCATAAAATCTCTGATTACTGAAAACAGGCTTCTTCCGACAATAATATTTGATGAGATTGATACAGGTGTTTCGGGTGAAATAGCTTCAAAAACCGCAACAATATTTTGTGATATGTCAAAAAATATGCAGGTGATATGTATTACACATCTGCCGCAAATAGCATCTAAAGGCAAAAATCATTTTTATGTCTATAAGGAAGTTGAAAACAAACAGACGAAAACACGGCTTAAAAAGCTTGATGAGAAGGAAAGAGTTGAAGAAGTTGCAAAAATGCTCGGCGGAGAGTCTTTAACGGATTCGACAAGAAAAACGGCAAAAGAATTAATAAATATTGATAAAACAGGTGATAATTGATCAGGCTTTTTATAAACCCTGAATGTTTTCAAAAGCCCAAAACTTTTAAATATCGGGTCTAATCTTTTAATCAACTGTTTATGTAAAAATGGTTGATAATTATGGTATTTATTATTGGCAATGTTTGAAAATAATTTATATTTTCGCATTTTTTTAAAAATATTAAACACTTATTTAATTAATCATTATGAAAAATTTTAAAAGCGCCGGGTTTTTGATAAAAAGGGCTGATTTTAATGATGTTTTCATTCCTGAACAATTCAGTGAGGAGCAAAATATGATTGCTCAAACCATTAAAGATTTCATTAAAGCAGAAATTTATCCGCGTTTGGATGATCTTGACAAACCCGACAGGAAACTAATGCGTGAAGTTCTTGATAAATCTGCCGGATTAGGGCTTATGGGGATTGCTATTCCCGAGGCTTATGGGGGATTTGAGCAGGATTTTGTTACTCAGATGCTTGCTGCAGAGGTAATTGGAGCAGCATATTCTTTTTCCGTTGCTTTTATGGCACACACCGGAATAGGAACTTTACCGATAATGTATTATGGTAGCGAGGAGCAACGTCAGAAATATGTGACTAAGCTTACTTCAGGAGAATTAATAGGTGCTTATTGTTTAACAGAACCGGAAGCCGGTTCAGACGCAAATTCAGGAAAAACCAATGCCGTTTTGTCTGAAGATGGAAAACATTATATCCTTAACGGGCAAAAAATGTGGATAACCAATGCCGGCTTTGCTGATGTGCAAATAGTATTTGCAAAAATTGACAAAGACAGAATATTAAGCGCATTTATTGTTGAAAGTAATATGGAGGGTGTAGTAATTGGGCCGGATGAACATAAAATGGGTATTAAAGGTTCATCTACTGCCCAGATCTATTATAACGATGTTAAGGTTCCGGTTGAAAATCTGATCGGTAAACGAGGCGAAGGGTTCAGAATTGCTTTAAATATTTTGCATATGGGGCGGATCAAACTCGGGGCAAATGTGCTCGGTGCAGCAAAAAAGACAATTACTGATTCCGTTAATTATGCTAATGAACGTAAGCAATTCGGAAGATTGATTTCAACTTTCGGGGCAATTAAATATAAACTTGCCGAACAGGTTATAAGAACATTCGGGTTAGAATCAGCAATATATCGTGTCAGCAAAGATATTGACGATTTGATAGAGCAATTGAAAAAAGAACTTCCTGATGTAGGTCGGGTTACTATAGAAGCAATAGGAGAATATGCCGTTGAAGCCGCGATCTTAAAAGTTTATGGCTCTGAGGTTCTTGATTATGTTGTTGATGAAGCGGTGCAAATTCATGGTGGTATGGGATACTCGGCAGAAATGGCCGCAGAAAAAGGATACAGGGATTCGAGAATTAACCGGATTTTTGAAGGTACAAATGAAATCAACAGAATTATTGTCGTTGAAACAACTATGAAGAAAGGGAAAAAGCCTGATTTTAAACTCGATGAAAAAGCAGAAGAATTATACAACTCAATTGATAAAGTCGTCGCGGAAAAAGTTGATGGCGGGGATTATTACCAGGAAAAATTCAAGTACCTGGATAACTTTAAGAAAGCAATTATGATTGTAATGCACACAGCATCCAAAGAATTTGGCAAAACTATATTGAGTGAGCAGGAAGTTATAAATAATATCAGCGATATGATCTCTAAAACATATATTTCTGAATCGCTTGCTTTGAGAGTTCAGAAAATTGAAAATAATGAGATTAAACCCAATATTGATATTTATAAAGATATTCTTGATGTTGACATATATGATGCTGCTTTTTTAATAAAAAAACATGGGCTGGAAGCTGTTAATTCATTGTCTGAAATTCCAAACAAAGAAAAACTTATCAAGGCCATCAATAAACTTACAGATATAAGAGGGGTTAACGTAAAAGATGCCAGGAGAAGAATTGCCGATCTGTTAATTGATGACAATGAATATAAATTCTAGATTTGGCGAAATTAATAGCTTATACAGCTTTTTTTAGCTGGCTTTTTATTTTGATATGGAGTTCAGGTTTTTTATATAGCCGGGTTCATAACCCTGCCCATAAATAATATTGTGTTGCTTTCGTTTTCCTTAATAATAAATTTAAAAGGTCTGTCAGCTTTGAAGATGATTTGATCATTGGGCATTGATACTTTCCTGATGATGGTTACGGCTGTAGCTGCTGCTGCTTCAGTGCCTTTTTCGTCAATTTCAATAAATGCCTGGTGTATTACACGGTCTATTTTAAGGTCATCTTCATCAGTCATTCTTGAGAAGTCTGCCCTGTCAGAAAATGCAAGTGGCATGCCCATTTTTACCATTATTTCTTCAAGATTGGTATGAAAACGCATCTTAAATTTCGGCAATAACAATTGAACCTTCTGCTGCCTCAGATTATCAATATAATATTGATACATGCCGGGATCAAACTTTGATTCAAAAGCCGGTAAAGCGGTGTTTTCGCCCGGCAGTAAAAGTAACATTGAAAAGTTTTTGCCTGCATAAGGAATTTCAAGCACCTGCGCTTGTTCATCCTCATAATATTTAAACTCCGCTTCTTTGCTCATGAATTTTGCTTCGACCTGATTGTTTGCATCCAAATTGAAATTCCTGGTTTGTGTCAGTTCTTTATCAAACTCCTCTAGCCAGTTACTTAAGAAATAGATTGCATTGACAAGTACCAACCTTGTGTCTTCAACCAAAATACCCTCACGGATAAGTTCTATGATCTTATTATTCGTTTTATTTTCAACCCATTCGTTTATTTCTCGTCTCTCTTTTTCACGGTCAAATTTAAAATCAGCTTCATGATATACCGGGCCATAGTAATTTTTAAGAGTTTCAATGTATGAATTGAGAAATGGATAATCGTATTGAACCCACATCCCGTTAACGATGTTAAGTTCAAGATCATCACCGGCCAACTTTTCAATATTTTTTACATGTTTAGTGAATTCATTGTGAAACCTGTTCATGTCAGGATCAAAGAAGAGTGTTCTGCTCATTTGGTTTTTTGTTTCACCCCCTGAGCCACCGTAAGCCATAGCCATAGCAGTTGAAATACTGAAAGGCGAAATTAGCAGATTATCATCCTCTGTTTTTAGAATTTCTTTATAAAGGTTAAATGCAAACATATTTAATTTTTTTTCAGATTCCATATTAATGATATTTTTCAAAACAGGATCATCCTGTATGCTATTTGACGATGATTCAGCCACTGTCTGTTCTTTTGATATACAACCCGAGATTATCAGAACAAACAGCAGGATCGTAAAATCAGACAAGAGTTTCATATAAAAAAATTTGATTTGTTAAACAACATATGAGTTTTTTCATGTTTCTATATCCCGGAACAAAAGATAATTGTTCAACCGATTTTCACTTTCATTGCTTCTTAATATTTTACTAATTCGATCTTATAATTTATTTTAGCTCCGGAATTATGACAGTTGCTTTTGTGCCGCGATGTTTTTTACTTTCAATATTAATTTTCCCCAAAATCTTTTCTATTACCGAACGGCAAATTATTAATCCCAGGCCTGTGCCTTTTTCGTTGTTAGTACCGATAGTTTTAGGATGTGGCGTATCAAGCTGGAAAATGTGCTTAACAACATCCTTATCCATGCCAATACCATTGTCTTCTATAATAATACGGGTATTAGAACTTTTATTTATTGCTTCGGCTCTAATTATTATATTTCCGTTTTTGTGTGAATATTTTATCGCATTTGAAATAAGATGAAACATAACGGTGCTTAAAGCCATTTTATCTGTTATTAGTTTAATATTTTCATCATATTTACTAATTATATTGGTTTTTTTTTGACTTATATCGCTTTGAAAGTTTTCAATGGTATTATTCAATAAATCATGAAATTTTATATTCTCCGGTTTTATTTCTCTTTGGCTTGTTTCTATTGATGACCATTCTATAAGGTTTTCCAAAAATTTATAAAGTTCTTTTGAATCGTCGTACAGAATTCTTGCCATTTTAACAACTTCGCTGGTTTTTTCACTATTGTCTTCCAGGTCTTTTACCAAAAATCCTGCTATACCCTTAACGCCAATAAGAATGTCTTTGATGTCGTTGGTCATAATTGAAAAGAACTTCGTTTTAATAAGATTCATCTCCTTATTTTCATCAATTTTTCTTTTTAATTCCAGGTGTGTTTTAATTATCAGCCTGGTTTCCGAAGGAGTAAATAATTTTGTGATATTATCAGAAGCTCCTGCATCAAAAAATTCTTCAATATTTCCGGGTTTTTCCTTTTCTGTAACTATTATTACCGGTATATGGTGAGTTCTGAAATCATTTTTTAATGCCTTTAAAATTTGAAAATTTTTATTATTTCGCTTTGAAATGTCTTTTAGTATTAGGTCTGGTTGAAGATTACCGGCTTTTTTTATAACATTATCCACAGGTTGCGAGTGAAGGAAGTGGTAATTTTTATCAAATCTGTTGTTAAGGGTTTTTAAAAATTCTTTATCGTTGGTTACGACAATAATTTTATATGGCTTGGTTGTAGTATCTGTTTTTGTGCTCATTTTTGGCATATGTAAACTTTGAGTTTTTGTAATTTTAACAAACGGAATATCAAAAAAGAGAACTAATAATTAACCTGTTTCCAATTTAATTATAAAATTAAGCTGAAATAAATTAAAAACAAAGCAAAATAATAATAATATTTCAAACTTTACCAACTTATTATGAAAAACGTATTTTGATGAATAATGTTTTTTGTTGAATCCTCTTTGTTAACGGCTTATGCAGAATTGATCATCTTTTTCAAATCGAATGTCAGACTTTGTATATTTAAACGAATAAATTTCAGATTAAAATAAAAATTCAGGTATAGGCGTTTAGATATCCCAAGATGTATATACGGAAAAGTTGGAAACTTTCGAAGGAGCTTCCCAGTTCCTGCGGTCGTAAGGCAGTATGTTTGTAAAATAAAAAGCATAAGTCTTCTATATTTTTAGTAAAATTGTATTAACGAAAAATATTATTAACTAAAAAAGAAGACTTATGCAAGCGAAAGATACAAAA
>PWZB01000088.1 GCA_003567625.1 Bacteroidales bacterium
CCGGATAACTTTAAAAAGAGTTATATAGGAGTAGTGATTGTTTTTATATTATTGCCGAATGTTGGTGGTGCAAACACATCATAAAAAAACGCAACTATTTTAATATAAAACAGTTGCGCCAGATCACTGGTCGGGGTGAGAAGACTCGAACTTCCGACCTCTTGCACCCCATGCAAGCACGCTACCAACTGCGCCACACCCCGTTATTCAAGATGCAAAATTAATATTTTTTCGGCAAAGAACAAAATATCACGAGAAGACATATCATTTCCCCTTCTCATCTATTTTATTTACCTTTTGCACGTTATTATTTTTGTAATCCGCCTCTACCCTGCCGTCGAGCAATCTGATGATACGATGAGCATGCGTGGCTATGGATTCCTCATGTGTCACCAGGATGATCGTATTGCCAAGTTCATGGATCTGTTCGAACAAGCCCATTATTTCGACCGAAGTTTTTGAATCAAGGTTGCCGGTCGGTTCGTCTGCCAGTATTATCGAAGGATTGTTCACCAGGGCCCGTGCCAGCGCCACCCGCTGTGACTGCCCTCCAGACAGCTCATTCGGCCTGTGATTCATCCTGTCATATAAACCTACTTGCGTAAGTACATCTGTCGCCCTTGACAGCCTTGCCGCCTTATTCTCACCGGCATATATCAAGGGCAAAGCAACATTATCCAAAGCCGTTGACCTGGGCAACAGGTTGAATGTCTGGAAAACAAAGCCAATCTCGCGGTTCCTGATCTCGGCCAGCTCATTGTCATCAAGCTTGCTTACATCCTTGCCGTTAAAATAATACCTCCCGCCGGTCGGCGAATCAAGACAACCCAAAATGTTCATCAACGTCGACTTGCCCGAACCCGACGGGCCCATTAACGCCACATACTCATTCCTGCTTATCGTGATATCAACCGATTGCAAAGCTTTTACAACACCGGCACCAATATGATAATGCCTGGTGATACCATCCAAATGAATTATTTCATCTGCCATTAACCTGCTTTTAATTTAACATAAATATAAAAAATTGCGAATATTATTTTTTATTATTACAATTTTACCACCATTTAAAACAAAATCAAATCCAAAACAACTACATAACGTAAAAGAGACAAAATTAATATCTTATGACAAAGTTTTCTTTACTTAATCCCTTCCGGAAAAAAACCAATCCCATATAAAACAGATCAACAGTTACAGACACCATATCATTGCTGCATATCTCTTTCCATGCATCTTCCATGCCTTTTGACCAATGAATGTCATCGATTATTAAAACCGTGCTTTCTTTTATATAACCAAGAATGATATTAAAATAACTCAATGTGGCCTGTTTTGTATGATTTGCATCAAAAAAAACCAGGTCTGGTGAGCCTGGATCATTTAGAACAGGCAACAGTAATTCATCGATATCGCCCACATGCAATCTGATATTCATTCCACCCAGTGATCCAAAGACAGTATTTGCCACACCTGCTATCTGCGGACAACCTTCGATGGTATTGACAACAGTGTCAGGGCGTGCCATTGACAAATAAGAAGCGGTTATTCCAAAACAGGTTCCCAGCTCCAAAATGTTTTTACATTCAAAGTATTTAGCCAGCCTGTAAAGTAAAAACGCCTGCCTGCGGCTCTTCAATGACTTTTTTGCTATGCCCGATATTGTCCGGCAATGTTTGTTGACAACTTCAATTTCTTTATCTTTTTTGCTTCCCAAATCGTTTATCTCGATAGTTCGGTTATCCTTTTCAAGTTTTTTGCGTTGCTCTTCGATAGCCTGAAACTCTCCGGGTAATGTTTTATTATATATACAACCGGTAAGCAAATTGTATACAAAAGGAGAATGTATGCCATACCTGTTATTACCAGCTATATAATGTTTTAAAAACAAATATACCAGGCTGATTGAACTTCTCTTTTTTTCGGATTTCGATTTCTCTTTCACTAAAAAAATTTTTTATGAGCAAGCTAAAACAGATAAAAATAGTAAAGACAAAATATTGAGCTAAAATTATTAAAAACTGATCAAATATTAATATATCCGGTTAATATTTAATGCTTTTTCCTGATATCAGTCAAGATTAATTCTTAACCGGGCAATAAAGGTATAACTTCTTAGTTTTCACAACAAAAAAAAATATTTTCAAAAAATAATAATAATAATTTTATTAATAAAAATTGTTTTTTGATATATTTGCATAAACAAAAAATGAAACAAAACAAAGTTTTTGTATAAATCAATCGTTTGTATTATACATAATTCTTTGTTCCGGAAGTAAAATTAAAATTTTATTTACCAATCTAAACACACATGAAACTAAATTTAATATTTTTATTACCTGCATTGTTATTAGCTTCCTCAGCAATGCTTGCTCAAACGGCATATACGGATACTATACGGGTAGGCAAAGGAGCCGCCATGGAAGCAGAAGAGCTTTATAATGAAGGAGTAGCTTTATTTCATGAAGAAGAATATTCTGAGGCTATGCAAAAGTTTAATGAGTCAATTTCCATTCGTGATGATTTCGATTTGGCTTTTTATAATCGTGGGCTGGTAAAATATAAAATGGAAGATTATGATGGTGCAACAGAGGATTTCGACAAGGCTTTGGAAATAAATCCTAAAAACGCAAATGCTTATTATAGTCGTGGCAGGGCACTTCAAAAGGCAGGCGACCCGGAGAAAGCCATGACCGATTATTCGCTTGCAATTCAAAACGATGATAAGCTATACCTGGCTTATTATTACAGGGGTAAAGTAAATTTTTTGCTTGAAGAGTATCAAAAAGCCATTGATGACTTCACTAATGTTGTAAATATCCGTGCCGATTACGCTTATGGTTATCATGACAGGGGCAGTGCCAAAGCAATGACGGGCGATGTCTCGGGTGCACTTGCCGATTACCAGCAAGCAGCCCTGTTAGACCCAACCATGTATTTTACTTATAATGCTATTGGCAATCTGTACAAACAACAAGAAAAATACGAGGATGCCCTGGAATATTATACCACAGCTGTCAGGATCAACGATACGAAACATTATCTTTACAGCAACCGTGGTATGGTTTTGCTTCGGCTCGGAAAATACGACAAAGCTTTGAAGGATTTTGATAAGGCTATTGAGCTAAATCCCGAATATTCAGCAGCATACAACGGACGGGGTAATGTAAAATACCGGCTTAATGATTTCGAAGGTGCTGTTGCCGATTATAATAAAGCCATTGAATTAAACCCCGGTTTTGGTGAAGCTTATTTTAACAGGGGTACATCCAAAGAAATGTTACGCGATCCGGACGGCGCATTGAAAGATTGGAAAAAAGCCGCAGAACTGGGAGTAGAAGACGCATTGGAATATATTGAATAGAATCATATAAATTAGCATTTAAGAAACTAAATAATTTTAGCAGTAAATAGTTATAATTACAAAAAAAATAGAGAATTAAATTATCCGAACGTTAATCAGGCAATAATAACCATAAAAAATTATTAACATGTACCACATTACGAGGTTTTTTATAATCGGTTTTTTCTTTTTTATAACATTTCAGGCAGTTGCACAGAATGTTGAATTCACCAGGTCAAATTTTCCCAACGACAGAAGCGGTTTAAGGGAAGCCAGCAGAAATTTGAGACGGGGGGATAGGCTATTTGAACAAGGTGGCGGAAAATATGACCTTGCATTGGAATATTATCTGAAAGCCCACAACTTCAATCCAAAAAATGCCTGGTTGAATTATAAAATAGGTGTTTGTTATCTGAATTCAATACACCATGAGAAAGCGATAGATTTTTTCGAAGAAGCTGTCAGGCTTAACGTACCTACATTGGATGTATATTTTGATCTTGGGCACGCTTTTCAGCTCAATTACAGGTTTGATGAAGCTATTGATCAATACAGGTTTTACAGGCAAAGTCTGACACCGCAGGAATTAATCCAACAACGTGATAAAGTTGACAAAAGGATAGCGGAATGTAACTACGCAAAAAAACTTGTTGAAAAACCTGTGAGGGTTTTTATTGACAATCTTGGTAACCGCATTAATTCTGAATATGATGATTATAGCCCGGTAATTAATGCCGATGGTACCAAGATGTTGTTTACAACGCGCAGGCCGTTACGCAGGCGTCCCAGGGCAGACAGAAACGATCATAAATATTTTGAAAACATTTTGGAAACCCGCCTTATCCGGGACCGGTGGCAAACTCCAAAAGAACCAGGCAGAAGGATAAACACCCGCTCTCATGATGCCTCGGCAGGGCTTTCGCACGACGGTAATACACTGTTGATCTATCGTGGCAAAAGAGGTGGCGATATTCACGAATCACACTGGGATGGAGAACAATGGTCAAGGCCAAAAAGGCTGCATCGCAGAATTAATTCTGATTATTGGGTATCGAGTGCCACACTTTCGCCTGATGGCCGGACACTTTACTTCGTCAGTGACCGGCCGGGAGGATATGGAGGTAAAGACATATGGCAATCAAGGCGCGATGACAGAGGAGATTGGAGTGCGCCGGTGAATCTTGGAACCACGGTAAACACCGAATACGATGAAGCCAGCGTATTTATGCATCCCGATGGAAAAACACTCTATTTCAGCTCACAAGGACATAACTCTATGGGAGGATTTGATATCTTTAAAACACAATACATAGGCGGCAGATGGACCGAGCCCGAAAACCTCGGACACCCTATAAATACACCCGGCGACGACCTTTTCTTCAGCATGACCAAAGATGGCGAAACAGGCTTTTATTCAACATACAGGGAAGATGGCTATGGAGGAAGCGATATTTATATGATCACATTCCTCGGGCCCGAAAAGCCGCTTATAAATACACCCGAACAGCAGCTTATTGCTAGCCTTGCACGGCCCGCCGATGACATTATTACGGCTGAAGAAATAGAAGTAACTCCAATGACCCTGCTCAGAGGGACAATAACCGACCAGGAAACAGAAGAACCTTTGTTTGCTACTATCGAACTCTATGACAATGAAGAAGAATTACTGCTTGCTGAATTCACTTCCAATGAAAGAACAGGAGATTACGCAATTTCTCTGCCCGGTGGAAAAAATTATGGAATAGCCGTTCAAGCCGAAGATTATTTGTTCCACTCCGAAAATATTGATATCACTGAAAGCATGGTGCACAGGGAAATAATAAATGATATCCAGCTGAAAAGAATTGAAGTCGGTAAAGCTATTGTTCTTGAAAACATATTTTTTGACCTGGGACAAGCTACTCTCAGACCTGAATCTTACGCCGAACTGGGGATCCTTTATCAACTTATGGAAGATAACCCCGATCTCAGAGTAAAAATATCAGGTCATACCTGTACCGTAGGAGGATGGGAGTTAAATAAGCGCTTATCCGAAGACCGTGCAAGAGCTGTGGTTGAATTCCTTATTGATAGAGGTATTGACAGAAACAGGCTGGAACATGCAGGACATGCTTATTCACAACCAATAGCTTCAAATGAAACTGAGGAAGGAAGAGAAAAAAACCGAAGAACGGAATTTGAAATTATTGAATAATCAACATATTTAAAAAAGAAAAAACCGGAATAATAAAAACGGCAAACTGTCTAAACTTTATTATTTCGGTTTTTTAATTAACACGTTATCAGCTGCTATTCAAAACAGTCATATAGCAAATATTTTCTCCTTATGTTTTTGAAGTTTTTCAGATCATCTTCCCATGATTGTCTTATTTGCTCAATCGTATAACTTTTTTCTATTTGTTTGCGAAGCTTTTTTGTTCCGGCCAGCCTGTCAAAATAATTATTGAAAAAGGAATTTTTGTCGGGAAAATTTTGGTAAGCGATGATCAGATATGACAGGTCAACGGTTGCTTTTTCCCTTATTGATGCATGATCTTCTGTTGACAGATCCCTTCCGAAGCACTTGCGGTTCTTTTGTGGCGGATCAGGTGCGGCCGACACACTTTCGGGAATAAACTGATAGCTAAATTTTTCTGCCGGCAGATCAGGGTGTCCGAAGGCCTGGAAAGGCTTGGAAGTTCCCCTGCCCACGCTAATTTGCGTACCCTCAAAAAAACATAATGAAGGATAAAGGTATACCGATGTCATGTTTGGAAGGTTAGGTGATGGGCTTTCCGGCAATTCATATGGTGTTGAATGATCATAACCCGATATTTCAACAACTTTAATATCGGCTTTCATATCATCAATAAGCCATCCTTCACCATTTATCATAAGTGCATATTCGCCAAGGGTCATGCCATGTACGACCGGCACGGTATGTAATCCCACAAAAGAGCTAAATTCGGGTTCAAGAACAGGGCCGTCAACGTAATGGCCGTTAGGATTTGGGCGATCCAGAATTATAACCGGAATATCTTTTTTTGCTGCCTCCTCTATCACGTACGTCATGGTTGAAATATATGTATAAAACCTTGCCCCGACATCCTGTATATCAAAAACAATAACATCAAGATCTTGCAGGTATTGTGATTCCGGCCTTCTGTTATTGCCATACAGACTGATCACGGGCAGGCCGGTTTTTGCATCTTTTCCGTCTTCCACAAGCTCCCCGGCAGCAGCAGTACCCCTAAAACCATGCTCAGGACTGAATATCCTGATCACATCAAACCCTTCGCTCAATAACGTATCTACAAGGTGCCTCCCTCCTACTCTTGACGTATGATTGCCGACAACTCCAATACGTTTACCCTCAAGAAGCGGGAAATATAAAGCCGTTCGGTATGCACCGGGTATTACACCGGATCCATCAGAAATAAATTTACCACACCTTGCAAAACAGGAACAAATGATGAGCAAGGTGAAAATAAATATTATTGAAAGGATTCGCAAAACCGATTGTTTCATTTTTCCGCTATGGAAGTTTTATTATTGTTATGATACCCCTAATGTTTTTAAAACACAAACGCAACCTTAACAAAGTCTGCAACATGGAGGTCATCATACCCCCTCATACATGTTTTTCCGCATGATACGAAGACCTGACCAACGGCTGGCTTTCTATAAACTTGAATCCCTTTTCAAGACCGATCTTTTTATACTTATCAAAATCCCCCGGTGTAACATACCGTTTAACCTGCAGATTATAAACGGAAGGCTGAAGATACTGCCCTATGGTAATTATTTGACAACCCGTATCAAGCAAGTCATCCATAGTTTGATAAACTTCGTCATCGGTCTCTCCAAGACCGACCATAATTCCTGATTTGGCTTTTATACCCTTGGATGAAATAAAAGACAAAACTTTCAGGCTTATATCATATTTTGCTTCTATTCTTACCAATGGCGTTAACCTTCTTACCGTTTCAAGATTATGTGATATTACATCGGGTTTTGCATCTATAACTTTCTGAACCAATTGGGTTCTGCCTTTAAAATCAGGAATAAGTATTTCTATAGTAGTATATGGAGACCTGTCTTTAACGGCCTCTATTGTTTCAGCCCATATTGATGCGCCTCCGTCCGGCAAATCATCCCTGGTGACAGAGGTAAGCACACAGTGTTTGATCTTCATAGCAACCACGGCACCGGCAATCTTGCCGGGCTCTCCGGCATCAGCCGGAAGGGGCTTGCCCTTTGTTACCGAACAAAATTTGCACTTACGAGTACAGATATCACCCAATATCATGAAAGTAGCAGTTCCCGATTTCCAGCATTCACTTTTATTCGGGCATCTGCCGCTTTCACAAATAGTATGAAGTGTACCATGATCCAAAACATCCCTGATGCCGGCATAATCATATGCGTCGGTTAACCTTGTACGCAACCAGTCGGGCTTCCTTAAATATCCTCGCTTCGTTTCTTTCAATCTATAAAACATTAATGTATTAATAACTTAACATGAATGATCTTTCAAAATTACAAAATCCGCATTAACTGTTATTATATCAAAAATCTTTAATCGATATTCGTTATTCAAAAAAGTCAGGCATTACAGACCGACACTAATTAGTATTGGTATAATTGTGACATCACCGACAAACACAAACGGACTGAAACAAGGTGCAATTACCCTGGAATTAATAAAACCGATATGGTAACCGTAATAATATTCATCACGGTCATAGAAGATAAATTGAACGTATCAGGCAAAGCAATGTTGCCCCCGTGTATTCAACAATTAATTATCGGCCTTGTCATCAGATGTTTCTTCTATCTGTGGTTCATCAGCTGTGTATGTAGGACAAGGCATTCTGCTGCGGCAACTTAAAAACGCAATGGACAAACCTGCTAATAAAACCACTATTAAAACTATTCTTTTCATAAATTTTATTTTTTATTGGTAAAGATTTCTTCTTATCCTGTAAAAAAGTAATAACAAAAATAATATTATACCGGGAAACAAAAAAAATATTTTAAAATTTATCTAAATAACAAGTGCTGTTAAAAATTCACATCATATTTTTTACAAATTATTTTGATTTGTTTGATCAGTTTTTCATCAATGCTGATTGGTTTGTCTTTATTGGCTGTTTCTGCTTCACGTTCCGGGTCGCCCGGTATTAAGACTCTGTCATTTTCTTTTGTTGGTTTGGCATTTCGGAACGTTTCGATCCATTTGTCCATTTTTTGTTTGAACTCCTCTTTTGTTTGAAAAGCGTCAATTTTCAGTGCTCCGAAGAAATGTCCTGTACCTGTTCCGTGTGTTTCTTTGGGTGGTTCAAGATAAACCACTGAAGGTGGGACGAAGGGGCCAAAGCCGGCGCCGGAAAATATGGCTGAAAAAATATCAATAGCAGCAGCCAGGCAATATCCTTTATGGCTTCCGTATTCATAGGAGCTGCCCAGCGGCAAAATAGCACCGCCTTTTACCAGTATTCCCGGATCATCGCTGGGATTGCCGTCAACATCCTGCACATAACCGAATTTGATCTTTTCGTTGTTGATCTGCTTTATATGCAGCTTGCCCCTGGCGACTGATGCAGTAGCCATATCTGCCACAAAAGGTGGCTGTTCACCTGCGGGTATGGCAATAGAAATGGGGTTCGTACCAAGCAAACGGTCTTTTGAAAAAGTCGGAGCTACCAATGGATTGGCATTGGTCATGCTGATACCTGCCATATCATGTTTCAATGCCATCATTGAATAATAACCCGCTATGCCATAATGATTGGAATTTTTAACTGCAACCCACCCTGAGCCTGCTTTTTTCGCTTTTTCAATGGCTGCTTCCATCGATCTGAGGGCAACGACCATTCCAAGGCCGCTGTCGCCGTCAATAACCGCCGTCGAAATAGTCTCATGTAAAGTCTTTATTGACGGCATGGGGTTTATCCTGCCGCTTTCAATTAACCTGACATAATCCGGAAAACGAATCAATCCATGAGAAGGTATATTTCTCAACTCAGCTGATAATAATACGTCGGCTGTAATTTGCCCGTCTTTTTCAGGTACACCAAGCTTATCTAAAACCCCGATTATGATGTTCTTAAGTGAGCTTTTTGAATACATGAATTTATCAAAATTAAGTTATCTTATTTAAAAAGTTTTTATGTTGCTTTATGTTGCATCAATCAACAACATTTTGTTAATTTTTTAGTGCTAAAAATTATAGTTAAACATTACTTTTCGGATTTATAATTATGCAAAAATATATATTTGCATGCATTAATGACAACTTCTTGCAGAGAATCTCATATTTGGTGGTATAAAATGCCCCCGCCATTAACATAAGATAAGCCGGTCATTTCGAATTTTCAGGCTTTGATAAGCCACCGATTGGAAATGACAAAAAGTTGTCATTAGTAACGGAGCAATAGCGGTGTGAGAAACCGGGCTTGCGAGCTCGCCGAAGGCAATACCGTGACCTTATCCTTATTTGGTGGTCTTTGAAAAAGCAGTGTAAGAGATATTTTTCAATAACCGGATACAACCCACCAATATAATAAATATCAATTAAAATTGTTTTTTTATTAGTGGATTTGAAAAAAAAATTGAATATTTGCACAAAGTTTTATTAAAGATATTATATTTTTACAGGTATTAATCATAATTTTGTATTTACTTTAAAACAATCGTTATTAAGCTTTTGTCATTTAAAATGGATTGCTTTTGTCAAATGCATATGTAAAAGGTTTTATTCAGCTAATAATATTTATAATTAAAACATAAAAGAGGATATGAAAACAGCGTTTCAAATTTTACTGCCCATTGTAATCTTGATTTTGGTTTATTTGATTTACGATTCCATAATGGAGCCTGTACGTTTCCGGCAGGAAGCCCGGCACAGGGAGTCTCGTGTAATTGAGCGATTGAAAGATATAAGGACCGCACAGGTAGCTCATCGTTCGCGGTATGGCAAGTTTACCGGGGATCTTGATTCTTTGGCTGATTTTATTAAATATGATTCCTTAGCTATAGTAATGGCAACAGGAACAGTACCGGATACCTTAACTGAATCTAAAGCAGTAGAGCTTGGAATAGTGCAGCGCGATACAGCCTGGATACCTGCTAAAGACAGTTTATTCGCCAAAAAGCGTTACCCTGTTGATTCTCTGCCTTATATACCTTTTAGTGATGGTGAAAGATTTACAATGAGAGCAGGTAAAATTGAAAGGGGTTTGGTTGAACTGCCGGTTTTTGAAGCTTCCTGCGAAATTCCCGATTATATGAGAGGACTGGAAGATGAATACAGGATCTACTATACACGTGAAGAAGGTTTAAAAGTCGGTTCAATGATTGAAGCATCTCTTGATGGTAATTGGGAGTAAAAAATAAAAATGCATGATTCTCGTGTAAAAAAAGCATTTTCGCTTAAGGATGAATCCTTTAAGCCAGGATTCAGAAATAAGCATTTTCTGTCTCTGGAAATATCATCTGCAACGTTTTCCTTCTGCATACTTGACAATGAGCGTTTTCAGTATCGCCTGATGGAATCTTTTGTATGTTCCGGCCCGGCACATCCGGATGCTTTCCTTAACTCTATGAAACAAATAATCAAAGATAATGAGTATCTTGTTTCTGATTTCGAAAGGGTTACAGCATTGTATGTTTCACCGCAAAGCGTTTTTATTCCATCAGCCTATTACATGGAAGAAGAAAAAAGAAACTATTTTGATTTTAACTGCATTATTGATAATGACCATATAATCTGTTCGGAAAAGCTTTATAATCTTGATGCATATGCTATTTATCCTCTACCTGCTTCAATAAAATATACTCTTGATGATTTATTTAATGATTACAGGATGCGGCATTTCTCCACCGCCCTGATCGAAAGTGTTTTGTATGATATCCGCCATGGAGGTTATCATGCCGATATGTTTTTACATATTCAAAAACAACATTTTGAGATACTTATCCTGGAAGAAGGAAATTTAGTGTTTTTCAACTCTTTTGAATATCAAACATGGGATGACATTTTATATTATTTGTTTTATGTGATTGAACAAACTGATAAAGCAGCCGAAAATATTGATTTGCTGATGGTTGGCCAGGCAAGCATGGATTCTGCCCTGTATAATAATTTAAAACCTTATTTCAGAAGTGTTGATTTTGGCAAGCGAAGCGACCTTTTTAAATATTGTGATGTTTTTGATGAGATACCACACCATTATTTCTATAACCTTCTAAATGTTAATGCATGCGGATAATAGGAGGAAAATATAAACGACACAAAATAAATCCACCTGCAAATTTATCTGTCAGGCCTACAACCGACCTTGCCAAGGAATCTCTGTTCAACATCATCAATAATCATTTTGATTTTGAATCCATAACAGTTCTTGACCTTTTTGCCGGCACAGGCAGTATATCCTTTGAATTTGCTTCACGGGGTGCCATACAAGTTTATTATGTTGAAACAGAACATAAATGTGTGAAATTTGTAAAGAAACAGGCTGAAAAATTTCTTTTTGACTCTTTAAAAGTTGTACGTGACGATGTGCATCATTTTCTGTCGGTTTGTAATAAAAAATTTGATATTATTTTTGCTGATCCTCCATACAAACATGAAAATACAGAAAATATACATAAGCTTGTTTTTGAAAATGACCTGTTGAAAAATGAAGGCTGGCTGATTATAGAGCATGATGATAATATTAAACTTGATGATCTTGACGGTTTTTTTGAAAAAAGAAAATATGGAAGAGTTCTTTTTAGTATGTTTACAAAACCCTGATCAATGATTTGTTTTCTATTTTTCAGGTTTTGTTTTATAAAAAACAATTACAATAATGGAAAAAACAGCCATATTCCCGGGGTCTTTTGATCCGATTACACGCGGGCACGAATCAGTAATAAAAAGAGCAATCCCTTTGTTTGACAAAATTATTGTTGCCCTTGGCGATAATCCACAAAAAGAAACCTTTTTCCCTGTTGAGAAAAGAATACTGTGGCTTAAAAAGGTATTTGAAAAAAACCCGTCTGTTGAAATAATGACATATAGCGGTTTGACGGTTGATTTTTGCAGGAAAGTTGGAGCAAAATATATATTAAGAGGATTGAGGACTTCGGCAGATTTTGAATTTGAAAGAAGTATCGGGCAGATAAACAAACAGATGTATCCTGAAATTGATACTGTTTTCCTTTTAACAACACCGCAATTCAGTTCATTAAATTCATCCATAGTTCGTGATATTATCCGTAACGGAGGAGACCCCGCACCTTTTGTGCCGGAAGCTGTAATAATTGAGTAAAATATTTTATTATACAGCCCGTTAAATTCTTTAGATTAATCTCAATAATTGATCAAAAATTATTTAAAGTGAAATTTAGATTCCTTTTTATTTTCTTATCTATTGCAAGCGTTTTGTCAGCGGGTGATTTTACCGTTATCATAGAGGGCAGTTTTCCCGGAGCCGAAGGCAAAAACATCAGGTTGATGAAATATGGTGACCAGATTACTTATATCCGTGAAGATATTGATGATGCCATAGTTGATCAAGACGGCTTGTTTGGTTTCCGGTTTCGTATATATGAACCTGTTTATATATTTTACCGTATAGATCATGCCCGAATGGGGCATTATGTCGAACCCGGCAATAATTATAAAATCGAATTTGAACCGGTTGATTTTGATACTCTTGACGACAGGCGAAACCCATATCTTGATCCCTGGCATTTTGGGTTTGATTTGTATAATAAAGAAGCACCCGATAAGCTGAATAAAACAATATCTGCCTTTAATAATGCTTTTGATGATTTTTTGATTGAACACTTTTCAGATGTTGTCAGGCCCCGCCTTAATATACCGTTTGAAAATTTCCGAAAACATACCGATTCATTATTTCAAAGTGAAATTATTGACAATTCTTTCTTTAAAGATTATTATGAATACAAGTTTGCATTATATTACCGTATCGCAAATATCAGGAAGCCTCTCCGGCTTTTTGACGATTATATTTTAGACAGGCCTGTTTTATATGAGAATCCCAAGTACATGGATTTTTTCAATACAATGTTTGATAAATTTTTATTTGCCGGAAGCAGGAGTATCACAATAGAGGACTTGTTAATTACGGTTAACGAACATAACAGTTACGCTGCATTGATGGATTCGCTTGGTAAAGATACTATATTGCTCAACGAAGTTTTAAGGGAATTGGTAATGTTGAAAGGATTAAAGGATATGTATCATCATACGGATTTCAATAAAAGAAATGTTTTTTCGATCGTTGAACATTTGCATAATCACAGCAAGTTTCGTCAACATCGTACAATTGCCGGCAATATCTTAAATGGCTTTACACGTCTTAAAAAAAGCTATCCCGCACCTGGATTTGAACTTAAAAAGCAAAATGGTGAAATAATATGCCTTGATGATTACAGAGGCAAATTTGTTTTACTGAATTTTTGGACTACATGGTGTATTGTATGCCTTGCTGAATTCAGCCTGATGAATGATATGTTTGAAGAACATAAAGACCGGTTTGAATTTATAAGTGTATCGGTTGACAGAAACATTAAGGATTATAAACGTTTTGTTGAAGAAAATCAGCTTCCATGGGATTTTTATCATTTTAATGATGATTTTCGTTTGCTTGACAATTATGATGTTCGCGGATTTCCTTTGTTTGTATTAATAGACCCGGGTGGTAACATTATTCGCCATTCGGCGCCGTTTCCAAGCCGCGGGCTTCATAAAAAAATCGCACGTACCTTATATGAATGGGACAAGGCTGAAAGGTAATAAAACCTTTTTGTTTGTCGCAAAAACAAATTGATATTATAGAGTTAAAAGTTTGTGGTATGGGTTGCAAAATGAAATAATTAACAATACCAATGTGCGGCTTCTGAACAGCAAAAACAACTGCTATTGTTGGGTTATTTTCCTGTATTTGCTTGCATTGGATGGGTCTATTTCGGTAAGTATTGATACTGCCGTATTTTGTTCCATTGAAGGTGCTTCAGTATATAGATTAACAAGCTCGTCATTTTTTGTGGTCATGATTATCTGCATCAGGTAGCTTCCCGGCCTTTGACGATGGACTTTTCGTAAAAGCTCAAGTGATTCTGTAACATTTTCCCTTGCCAGGTCCATATTATCAATCATCTTATCAAATCCTTCCCGATGGTATTTATATAAAGCTTCACGAATAGGCCTGTAAGTTGTATTGAAAATGTTTTCTATCAGCCAATAACGGTTTTGCTGACCTTCATATGATTTCCAACCGGGTTCGGCGGCATTCTGTGCTAAATTAACAATATTCTGTGCTTTTTCAAAATAAGGTGTGCCACCTAATGGGGTAAACGTATCAAAATCAAAGCCTATAATAATATACACATAATATGCTATCACGGAAGTGAGATTGCATGAAAAAGTGTTTTCGGAATATTCAAGAGGTTCATTTTCCCTGTACCGAAAATGGAGATCGCGGTCATTTATATTCAAAACGGGGCTGTAATAAGTACTGTTATATACAGGCCTGCGTAATTGCACCTGTATAGTACCTTTATAGAGGTCATGACCCTCTTTTTCTTCTATGGTTATTAAAATGCTGCCCTCTATTCTTTCGTTTGGATTAAACTGGTGATCAGTCCAGCTGCGATTGTTTATAAAATCGTAAATTTCGGAACGCAATGTCTGCATTATCTGCCTGTCCTGGTCATGCATTCCGGGTGTTGAAATCTGTACACGGTAATTCATCTCCTGCCCATATACAATACCAACACTTAAGAAACAAAATATAAAAAGTATATAAATATAAAACCGTGATAACATAGCATGCAGATTTAATCCAAAAGCTTACTTATATAATTTACAATATCAACAGCCGCAGCTTTTTTGCTTTTTAAATCATAACGCTTAACTTGTTGATTATTGTCTAAAATAGTTATTTTATTTGTTTTTGTTTTGAATCCAGCTCCCTTATCTTTCAATGAATTAACAATAATCATATCAAGTTTTTTTTTCTGAAGCTTTTTCTTTGCATTTTCCAGTTCGTTTTCTGTTTCGAGTGCGAACCCGGCAAGCAGCTGGTTGTCTTTTTTTCTTTTGCCCATTTCGGCGAGTATATCTTTGGTGGGCTTAAGCTTCAATACCATATTTTTTTCTTCTTCCTTTTTTATCTTTGATCCTGCAGCCTTTTCGGGTGTATAATCAGCAACGGCAGCAGCCATAACGGCAATATCAAAACCGGGAAACAAATCAATACAACTATCATACATTTGCTTTGCCGATACAACATTAATACGTTTTATACCGGGATGAGTCCAAAAAGCAGAGACAGGGCCTGTTATAAGTGTAACATCGGCATTTCTGCCGGCAAATTCGCTGGCTATCTCAAACCCCATCATCCCCGAAGAATGATTGCTTATATATCTTACCGGGTCAATTTTCTCATGGGTAGGGCCGGCAGTAACCAAAACCTTCTTACCTGTTAATGAATTTGATCGTTTGAAAAAGTCTTCAATAAACCGGAAAATATTTTCAGGCTCTTCCATGCGTCCTTTACCTTCATAACCGCAAGCCAAAAACCCCTCCGGCGGTTCAATGACCAATACGTCTTGCTTTTTAAGTGTGTGTAAATTTTGCTGCAAGGCAAAATTGTCATACATTTTATAATTCATTGCCGGGGCAAGGAATATTTTTTTATTGAAAGCCATAAGCGAGGTAGAGAGAGCATCATCGGCAATTCCGCAGGCATATTTGCTGATAATATTTGCTGTGGCAGGCGCTACAACAAATATATCGCCCCAGTCAGTCAAAGAAATATGCTCTGATGTATAATCATTCTCATTGTCAAAAACTTCACAATAAACTTTTTGTTGTGAAAGAGTTTCAAGCGTAATACGTGTAATGAATTCAAGGGCATTGCGCGTAGTAACTACCCTGACTTCGGCACCGGCTTTACGTAATAACCTTATCAATGATGCCGATTTATAAGCAGCTATACCGCCGCTTATTCCCAGTATGACTTTTTTACCTTCCAAAACTTGCTTTTAATTCGCCAGATTTAATCAGTTATTTTGTTTTTCAGGAATCCTGTAATAGATCTGGTCGTTTATGAATTCATGCAATGCAATCAAAGTTGGCTTAGGCAATTGTTCGTAATATTTCGCAATTTCGATTTGCTCACGGTTTTCAAAAACCTCTTCCAGGTTATCGGTCGAACTGGTAAACTCACTGATTTTATTATTTAACTCTTCCTTTATATCATTACCAATCTGGTTTGCCCTTTTCGACATGATAACTACCGACTGGTACAGGTTGCCCGTGTTTTTTTCGAGATGCTTTATATCTCTTGTTACTGTTGTGGTTTCTGTTTTCACCTTTTTGAAATTCATCTTTTATATTATTTTAATTCGTTTCCGTTGATACAACATCGTTGGTTTTTTCTATTTCTTTCAAATAATCTCTTGAATTATTAAATAACTTTTCTGCTTCTTTCAGAAATTCCGATTCCGGAAAATTATTATAAAGTTTCTCATATGCCTGAACGGTTTTTTCGTATCGTTCCGGTTGTCTTTCGGGTATACTCATTCGTGCAAAATCGTGATATGATTTTACAATAAAAAAAAGTGCCTTTTCTTCGTAAACAGTACCGGGAAAATCATTAATCAGATTTTCAAAGGTACGTATTGCGGCTTTAAAGGCTCTAATATTGTAATATAAGCGTGCTATTTCAAATCTCTTCTTTTCAAGCTTCAGACGAAGTTCATCTATCATCTCATTTGCTTCTTCAACCCGTTCGCTTTCCGGATAACGATTGATAAACGCCTGGAGCTCCTGAATAGCCTCCCTTGAAACTGTTTGATCAAGATTGTAGCGTGGCGATTCCAGGTACTTACAATATGCGCTAAGGTAAGTGAATTTTTCAGCATATTCACTTCGCGGATATACCGATACAAATGATTTGAAATAGTGGCTTGCCAGGATGTAATCTCCCTGATTATAATGCGCCATTGCAAAATAATAATTGATTTCTTCGGCTTTCCTGGTACCCCTGTAAATCGTAATTATGTCGGAAAATAAGCGAATAGCCCTGTCGTAATCACCCTCCTCGTAATATTCTATAGCTTTTCGATATTTCAGCTCCGGGTCATCGCTTTTAAGTATCCGTTGAAATTTGCACGAAAAGGTAACAAAAACTACCAATATTGTAATTATATATAAGCGCAAATTACTTCCTGACATAAAAAAATAGTTTTGTGTATTATTCTGTTGCAATTTCAGAGCGCAAAGATAATATTAATAATTTAATTTTAAGAAATCATTCTTTACTTGTTAACAAACGTACAAATGGTTATTGTAATTGCATTTTAACCCGGAAAACAAACAAATTCATCTATATCAATACTTCAAGAATTCAGCAAAATGCCCTTTTTAAACTAACTTACCATTCCGGGTTTCATTTCAGCATACTAAAAATGGTAATAAATACCAAAAAACAATTTGCCGGGATTCAGGTTTATACCAAAACCTGTCTCAAAATATTCGAATTCATTATTTTCGTCAATTTCATGATAACTTGTATAGCTCAAAAAGCCAAATTTAGCTTCAAGAGATAGATTTTCCCTGACGTAGTAATAAAAACCAGGTGAAATCATTAAGTTCAACCGAAAGGTGACAAAATCATATATCTTCTCATCTTGTACTTGTACAATAAAAGCTCCGAATCCCAGGCCTGCATTAGCTTCGGCAAAAAACCATGCCGGCCTGTTTCCAAAATAATACCTTGCAAAAGGATTAATTGAGAAAATATTTTCCACCCTATATTGTTTGACAGGCTGCAATCTTCCAATTATTCTTTCTTCCGAATCATATGAATATCCCAGTGATGAACCTATTGCAATATTATCATTTAAAAATACGCCAATTGTAGGCATAATAGATAATGTGGTAACATATCTATCCTCAATTGTTGAAGATTTTGATTCCCTTTCGGCAGAAACAGTTGAAAAATTAAGATATCCTCCCGCAAAAATATCGCGTGCAGAAGGTTGAGCAATTAGGCCGGCCGCTATAAAAAAGTAAACACTATTGATACAATTATCCTTGATCTCATATCTGTTATTTATGATTTATAAAGGAACTAAATTAATGAAAATATTTAAGAGTATTTTAATTTTTCAGGCCGAATTATCAGCTTTTAATAAATCCTGAATTAAAAGAATAAATAGTAAAGTGTTTCTAAAAATATATTAACTGATACAGGCTTAAATATATTATATATCAAATAAAAAGGGCTGTCATAATTTTTGACAACCCTTTTATATTATAAGCATTAATATCAATAATTCAGAAGGTCCATCCGAGGCGAATTGAGGTATTTACTCTATCACCTAAAAAATAGTTTATTCTATTGTGTTCGGTTGTGGTTGTTATGGATTCATCACCATCTACTATTGTATATTCCGAATCCTTATCGCTGTGAATTCCAAGTCCATAACCAAGTTCTGCTCCAAGATAAAGCCCTTTGTATATATATAAATCAACGCCGCCAACTAAATTAAAAAGGAAATTATTATAACCCATACCGGCTCCTTCAGGATGATTTATATATTCTGCTTTATCCCCATCATCATACTCTATTATATCGAGAGTTGATCTTGTGAAAAAACCCAGCTCACCACCAAAATAAGGACTAACTCTATTGCTGACAGGAAAGTGCATTTCAATGCCCGGATACAATCCAAATGCAATAATCCTTTCTGAAGAATTCCACTCACCACCTTTATCAGTTTCACTAATAATATTAAACTGAAACCCTAATCTTAAAGCCATTTCATCACTTAAAAAATACCGCCCTTTAAGATAATTAATTTGTATTGGTGCACCAACAACAAAAGGGCTTAAAAAATTCACTTCCAAACTGACATCGCCGGCAGACGGACCTAAATAATTATCTGCAGCTTGTTCAGGTTCCTGGGAATTAGTGTTCAAAACCAATCCAAATAATACAAAAATTGTAAAAATTATTTTTTTCATCTTTATTTGATTTAGTTAATAAATTAATTAATTAAAATAACCGGATAAATATATGGTTATTAAATTTAATCCGGTCTTGACAAGCATTCCGAAGATCCGGAATTATTAATTTTTCAAAAAAAATTATTTTTGGACTTTGAAAAAACCAAAATAATTTAATTTTATGCAATAATAATATTTTTTGTCATTACAGGCTAATTTTTTTTAAAAA
This sequence comes from Bacteroidales bacterium, assembly GCA_003567625.1. Lineage (GTDB taxonomy): Bacteria > Bacteroidota > Bacteroidia > Bacteroidales > UBA7960 > PUKZ01. Next base: position 19,585 of record PWZB01000088.1, read on the forward strand.
GAAAAAAAGTATCTTGTTAGCTTTCTGAAAGTATTTTAATTTTGGAGAATAAATGAATATTTTATTATTATTTAAATGAGAAGATTTTTTATTATAATTACGATTTTTTTCACTTGTTACGGATGGGTTTTTTCGGCAAACGATAATTATCCTTTTGGGGGCAGATCGGCGGGCATGGCTAATGCTGCTGTAACCTTGTATGATTTTTGGGCTGTAAGTCATAACCAGGCGGGGCTTGCATTAGAAGAAAACATTGCTGCAGGTGTTTATTACGAGAACCGCTTTGGTATAGAAGAGCTTGGTTTGGGCGCCGGTGCATTTGTATTACCAACAGATGCGGGTGTTTTCGGTTTTAATTTCACCTATTTCGGCTATTCACTATACAACGAATCAAAAGTAGGGCTTGCTTATGCACGCAGTTTTGGTGATAACCTTTCAACAGGGCTCCAGCTTAACTATCTATCCACAAGGATAGCCGAAGACTACGGCATCAATCACAGCTTTACTTTTGAACTGGGGGCAATATATCAACTGATCCCTGATTTGTATATCGGAGCACACCTCTTTAATCCCATAAAAGCTAAAATAGGCGATTATGATGATGAAAGAATCCCAACAATTTTTCGTATTGGCATATCTTATATTTTTTCCGAACGGGTAATAGTAATTTTGGAAACAGAAAAAGATATTTATAAGCCTTACAATTTCAAGCTTGGCATTGAGTACCAGATAACAGACCCGGTATATATTCGTGGAGGCATCGCTACCGACAATAACCAAAATGCATTTGGCGTCGGGCTTAATCCGGGTAATTTTAAAATTGATATAGCCGCATCTTATCATAATGTGCTTGGTTTTTCACCGCAATTCAGCCTGGTATACTTATTTCAATAGTGTTTTTTTAATATTTATAATGTGAGGCAAAAAATTTTTCAAAATATTATTCCGCTTTTCATTGCTTCCTCCTTATTTTTGACAAATGGAGTATCGAATAATCTGTATTCTCAGCAAAACGACACAATACCGCCTTTTGAGGTGCCTGAAGAAGGGTTAGGCGAAGAAGATTTTTATCAACGTATTGAAACTTTGGCAGAAGAACTTGAAGAAGGAGAAGATATTGACTTCATTGAATTGATTGAAGAACTTGAATATTATGCTCAAAATCCGCTTAACCTGAATTATGCCAGGGAGGAAGATTTACAACGTTTCTTTTTTCTTAATGATTTTCAGATACGTAATTTTCTTAACCATATAGCTGTATATGGCAGACTGTTAACCATATTTGAGTTGCAGGCTATAGAAGGATGGAATCTTGAAACCATTGAGCTGATACAACCTTTTGTTACTGTGGAGGAAGAGCGGCCGCGCAGGCATTTTTCTTTTGACGATATGATGCGTGAAGGACGTAGCCAGATGTTTATCCGCTATCAACAGGTCATGGAAGAGCAAAAAGGTTATTCTGATATTGACCCCAAAGAGCTCGAAGAAAACCCTAATGCACGATATCTTGGAAGCCCTTACAGGTTATATTCACGCTATCGTTTTACTTATTATAACAATATAAGCTTAGGATTTACGGCTCAAAAACACCCGGGCGAAGAGTTTTTTAAGGGTAGCCAGCCTTATGGATTTGAGTTTTATTCGGGTCACTTTTTTATGCGTGATTTTGGCCGTATAAAATCATTGGCAATTGGCGATTTCCAGGCTCAGTTCGGACAAGGCCTTTCCCTTTGGTCTAATCTGTCGTTTGGCAAAAGCTATGATGCCATAAATATTAAAAAGAACCCACTAGGCTTAAGGCAATACACTTCTACCGACAGAAATAACTTTATGAGAGGTATCGGCTCAACAGTCAGATTAGGCGATTTTGAAGTAACCGGTTTTGTTTCCTATAAAAAACGCGATGCAAATGTAATAGAATATGATACATTAAGCCAGGAAGCTTTGACCGTAACCAGCCTGACGGCAACAGGATATGCCCGCTTACCGCGTGAACTCGAAAATAAAAGATCGGTAGATGAAACTATTTATGGAGGCAATGTAACCTATAACAGACCAAACTACTCTTTAGGGGTAACGGGCTACAGGTATGAATTAGGCGCAGAACTGAAAAGAAACCTCTCTTTTTATAATCAATTTGATTTTAGCAGTCGAAGTAATACCAACGCAAGCCTTGACTATAATTATATTTTCCGCAATTTCAATGTTTTTGGCGAAGTTGCCCTTAGTGAAAACGGGGGTTATGCTATCCTTAACGGAATTATGGCAAGCTTAAACCCGAGGTTTTCCATTGCCGTGTTGCACAGGTATATCACAAAAGACTACCATACAATAATGGGCAATGCTTTTACTGAAAACACCAGAGTAATCAATGAACATGGCCTATATATCGGTTTAACGGCAAGGCTTTCAAGAGAATGGACAATATATGCTTATGCCGACCATTTTTCTTTTCCCTGGATGAAATGGCGAACTTATGCACCATCAAGCGGTTATGATTATCTTGCGCAAATCAGTTTCAGGCCATCCAGGCAGATGGAAATGTACCTGAGATACAGAAACCGGAATAAACCACTAAACTCACCCGGCGAGTCAATGATAAGATATCTTGATGATGTGGTAAGGCAAAATATCCGGTTCCATATCGGTTACGACGTTTCAGAGTCATTCACATTCCGGAATCGTGTAGAATTTATTGATTTCAAACATAGCGACAACCATCAGCAAGGTTACCTGGTTTACCAGGATGTTATATATCGAACTTTAGCCAAACCATGGGCAATAACTTTAAGATATGCCCTTTTTGATACCGATGGATATGATTCAAGGATTTATGCTTACGAAAATAACGTACTTTATGCTTTCGGCTTCCCATTTTATTCAGATAGAGGATCCAGGGCTTATCTTTTAATAAGATACAGGCTGTCCCGCAATATAGATATTTGGGCAAGATATGCTCAAACCTTTTACACAAACCGTAATATTATTGGTACAGGACTTGACGAGATCGAAGGTAACACACGAAGTGAAATAACGGCACAGATAAGATTCCAGTTTTGACAGCCTCGCTCAATTAACAATCTCCGTGCAATAACTCCTAACATGAGATTTTACAAAGTTTTCAACACTATTGATCATACGACTCCAAAATAAAAATATTTTTAAACAGTTATATAAGAGCAAATAAGCGATTATATATACAAATTGAGGATTTGCCCATTGAGCCCGCTTTTGCCTTTAAGTGCCTAATAACCTCTAACAAACAAATCATAATATTTTTCGAACATCATTTCGGCCTTATCTGCTAATTCAGAAATTTCATGTCTTTCGGCTATGTGCTGTATCCTTTGTATTATTCCAAGTGCACGACTTTTTTCTCTTTCCAGCAGGTTGGCTTGTTTGCCGGTAAAAGAAAAATAATATTTAAGGTTTTGATCATTAAGCTCCAGTAATCTTTTTGATATGGCTTTTCCTTTTTCTAATTCTTTATTGCCTTGATTCTCATATATTTCTTTTCTTTTTGCATTTTCTTTTATTTTTGAACCTGCAGCAAAATAAGATTCGGCAATAAAGAGGTTTGGCACATTATAAGGAATGTTTTCTTCAGGCAACATTTCCATAACCCTGTCAAGTACCCTAACGGCTGAATCAATTTTATTCTCTTCAATGAGTTGTTCAGCCAGGCTGGTAAAAATATTACGGTAATTAAGCGTTATTCTTCTTATATCTTCATTAAAGTATATTCCCGGTTTATTGAGATTGCCCCATTCAAACTTGTTCATCAGGTTATCATAAAGTATTGATGAGTTGACCCTTCCATGTTGTGCAAATCTTTCATGCGGGGTGTATATAGGCACCAGGCGATATACCATTCCTTCAAGTTGGAAGTAATCTTCCAGACCCATATAGGCATCTCTTCCGGTAGTAATTGCAAAATAGACAGGACGTTCCCAGTTATTTATTGACAAAAAGTCCATGACCATAAGCTGCCCTTTGGTTACACCCGGATCCGGAAAATTCCATTTAACGGCATCAACTATAAGGTGTGCGTCTTCGGGCTGGACGGTTCCGTTTTCTACCACTGTAGCTGAATCAACAGGAATCCTGAATTTATTTGTAGGAACATAATTTTCCATACCTCTTGTGGTTCTGATCTTTGCACGTTGATCTTCGTGTGTAACAAATCGAATTATTTCACGCAAATCACGATAACCTTCGATGTCAGGATTTTCAACAATCATAACGTAATCACGTGTTCCATCCTTGTACTGTTCAGGTTTCATTGAAAGAGGCAAAGGTTCGGCATCATAAAATTTTCTACGCGCCATATAATCGATATACCAGTCGGTGTTAAACAGGCTCAGATTGATAATTTTAATGTCGGTTCTTATTCCTTCCACTTCCTGTGCATACCATAATGGGAAAGTGTCATTATCACCCATTGTAAATAATATTGCATTTGGCTCACAGGCTTCAAGATAATTTTTTGCCACGTTAAGGGTGATAGTACGATTGGAGCGATCGTGATTACTCCATCCTTCTTTTGCCATTATTCCCGGCACAAGAAGCAGGCAAACGGCCGTTACCAAAGCAATGGCTGCTTTAACGTTGACCTTTTTGGATAAAGCATCAATCAAAGCCAAAGCACCGATACCTATCCAGATGGCGAAGACAAAAAACGATCCAGTATAAGAATAGTCGCGTTCTCGCGGCTGATAAGGTGTCTGATTTAAATATAATATAATGGCAATCCCCGTCATAAAAAACAACAATCCGATAATAAGAGCGTCTTTTTTATGCATTTTCCAATGGTACACCAGCCCTGTAAGTCCGAGCAACAGCGGCAACATATAAAACTTATTGTGAGCTGGATTTGAGGTGATGCTTTCAGGTAATATATCCTGTTCGCCAAGCCTTGACTGATCAAGAGAAGATATACCCGACATCCAGTTTCCCTCTATAGGGCTGCCATGACCCTGCTCGTCGTTTTGCCTTCCTGCAAAATTCCACATAAAGTATCTGAAATACATATGCCCAAGCTGATAGCTTAAAAAGAACCGCAGGTTTTCAGCAAAAGTAGGTTTGTTTATTACATCTGTGGAGCCGTCATGACGTGTGACACGTACAGGCTTTCCCTGCACATTTCCCCATTTTTCATACCCCTGAATGTGTATCTGCCGTTCACTGCTCCACATCCTCGGAAATATTGTCATAAAACCGGGATCATAAACAGGCTCCCTTGCGGTGCGGGGATTGGTAATTACATACCGGCCGGCTTCCTCGTCTTTGCTGTATTTAGGCCTCCCGTCTTCCAGGTCAATTACGGGTGCATTATAGTAACGACCATATATTTTCGGCCAATCACCGTATTGCTCACGCCCAAGGTATGCTTTAAGCTCCACGGCATTAACCGGTGCATTTTCATTTATCGGCGGATTGGCATTGCTCCTGATGACAAGCATCAAAAATGAAGAATAGCCAATTACAATAAAAGCAAAACAAAGAATAACGGTATTCCAGAATA
>PWZB01000114.1 GCA_003567625.1 Bacteroidales bacterium
ACCTAAATTGAGCGATTTTGCAAAAAAAAAATAAAAGATAGCTTGTTTATTCGCCTGGAAATGTGTATTTTAGATGCAACAAATAAATTAAATAACACATCACCAATTGGGTGTACAAAGCTATCTTTTATGACTACAAAAATAACAAAAATTGGCATAACAAACAACAAAATTTCAGGACGTGGGGGACTTCCCTTATTTCTCCGGTATGTCCAGCAGATCGGTCTTTATAGGCTTATTTCAGGCGTTATTATTTCACTACTTACAGCAAACAAAAAAGGTTTGCAGTTGCAACAATTTATAAAACAGATCATTGCGTTTTTTATGGATGGTACTAATATGGCTATAAGTAGTTTTGATGAAAGTAAAAAAGATCCGGGATATGCTGCTATGCTTGAATGCAAACCTGATCAGTTAGCATCATCACACCAGGTAAAACGCTTTTTTGCTAAGTTGTCTTTTATTCCCAACTTTATCTTCAACAAGATACTCCACGAGCTGTTTGTTTGGAGGTTGCATATCACCAAGCCTCATATCATAGAATTGGGGGTAGATACCATGGTTCTGGATAATGACACTGCCGATAAACGGGAAGGCAGCGAAGTTACATACAAAAACAAAAAAGGTTTTCAGCCCCTGCATATCTGTTGGGGTCGTTTTTTGGTAGATGCCATGTTCAGAAAGGGTAGTGCTCATTCCAATCATGGATCTGATTATACAGACAGGGTTCGCTTGGTAATACACCTGATTCGCAAAAGATATGATGAAAATGTGCCCATTATTCTTTGTGCTGATAGTGGATTTGCAGACCAAAAAGCTTACGAAATATTTGAAAAAGAACTTTCTATTCATTATATCACCACAGGAAAACTTTATGCAGATATAAAAGAATACGTTGGAGCACTTCCTGACGAGGCTTTTGGTGAAATTTCAAAGGACAAAGATAAAACTATCTGGCGTTTTACAGAATTTGCCGGTAAGTTAAAATCATGGTCAAAGTTTCGCCGGTGTATCTTTACCAGTTTGAAACGGGATGAATCCGGACAATACATCATAGACTTCTGTAAGCCAGACAGTATCATATATACTAACATTGGCAATTGCCCGAAGGCTGATGAAAAGCTAATGGCCTATGGTGGCAGTCACTACTTTGAAGCAGCAACCATTATCAAAAAGTCTCACGAAAGGGGAGCAGACGAGTTAATTCACAGAAGCTTTAAAGAGCTGGCAACCAAAGAACAACTGCCTTTCAAGTTATTTGGAATGAACAAGGCATATTACTTTATGCTTGTTATTACACACATTATTTTCGAAGCCTATAAACATGATGTAACAGCAGATATCATCCCTGTTACAGTATATCCAAACACATTCCGTAGGAAACTCATTGATTTTGCTGTAAAAATAACATCCAGGGCCAGAAACACTTTACTTAATGTGACAAGAATAATTTACGAAACAATAAATATTGAGGAAATATGGATACGTTGCAATTCACCACCCCGAATACAGCTAGTGTAAACAGGGATATATCAAATAAATCAATTATAAACCTTAGCGGTAATGGGATAAGTGCGCTCAATTCGATAAAAAATGACATTTTTTGCCTATTTTTAATGAAAAATCAGGCAATAAATCAATAGAAAAAAACAAAAAAGTACCTTTCTCGCGACAAAATCATAAGATTTTTCAGTCAAGTGAAACGCAGAAGGTCAGTGAAATTAATAATCGCTCAATTTAGGTGTTAGTCTCTCTTTCATATACGTTTCGTATTCTTTCAGTAACGAATTGATGAATGAAAGGTGATTGCGGAAAAAAAGACGACCATTTTTCTTCAATAAAATTAATGGCTTGGTTTGCATCATTACTATTAATTCTCACTAATATGTTGCCAAATTCTTCCGGGCGCCAGATATAAAATGCCGGTTCTACAGACTCACGAAGGGAATAGTAGTTATAGTCGTCAATTACACCTATTACCGTAAAATAATCTATAGTATCATTATAATTATTAATGAATCTTTTGCCAATTGGGTCATCCCAGTTCAAAGCTTTTACGGCAGATTTATTCAGAATAACAGCATGGTTTTGATCTGTCCCATATTCTCTGCTAAAGTTCCTCCCTTCAATAAAAGACACATTCATGTTTGGAAAAAAACTCTCATCAACATATCCATATCTGACCATAAGCTCAGTATCATTCGTATCGGCTACAGTCACAGGGCCTTGGCTTCCGGAAACTCCGTTATAATTTGAAGCTGCTGTTACACTAATGATCCCGGGATTTTGCTTTAACTCATTTTTCAGATTTATAATTTTTGATTCGCTAACATTATTTTCATACATTGGCAGTGAAAGTACATTTTCATAGTCAATTCCCAAATCAGTTTTTTTAATAAAGTTGATTTGTTGTGAAATGATGTGAACACAAAAGATCAAAAAAACCGCTACGGCAAACTGTAATATTACCAATGCTTTACGCAAAAGCCCGGCTGATGATCTTCCATCATTTGCTACATTTTTTAAAACGTCTGTAGGCTGAAAAGCTGACAGGTAAAATGCGGGATAGGTCCCTGCCAGTAAGCTCACAAGTATCAAGATGCCTAACAAACCAATATTAAAAATCCAGTTTGAAGTAAAAGAAACCTGCAAACTGGTGTTAAGCAACCGATTCATTTCCGGCAAAAACATCTCAATTAATGCAATTGAAATTAGCATAGCTATGAATACTACTATCATTGCTTCGCTAAGAAATTGTGCAATAAGTTTTTTGCGGTCCGCTCCTAAAGTTTTTCTTATTCCTACTTCTTTGATTCGTTGGGTGCTTTTCGCAGTTGTAAGGTTGATAAAATTCATACAAGCTATCAGGAGTATCAAAACCGCAATTATGCTAAAAATGTAAACAATGTTTATGTCACCCATATTATCATAAATGCTAAACCTGATGTGGCCTGAATGTAAATGAATATCCTCTAAGGGCTGTAAATACATTTCAGGACGGGGAACAGATTCATCGAAGCCCATGTCGGCCATGTATTGATCCGCCAATATATAAATGCTCTCTTCAGTGTTTTCAACTGTAGCATCTTCTTTCAACTTAACATAAGTAGCCAGCCAGTTACTACCCCATGAGTCCGGTCTTTTCAATTCTATAGTTGGAAATGAAATAAAAATATCATATTCAAGGTGTGAGTTATTTTCCTGGTCTTTCATTATCCCTGTTACCTTGTGAAGGATGTTATCGTGTCTAAAAGTTTTGCCTACAGCATCAATTGTACCATAAAACTTCTCAGCAACAGATTTTGATAATATAGCTGAATAGGGTTCTTCTAGTGCTATTGCCTGATTCCCTTGCAATAGTTCAATATTGAACATCTCGAGGATTGAAGTTTCGGCATAATAGGCATTGCTTTCCCTGAATGTGTTATTCTCTTTAACAATAAAGTTAGGTGTTCCCACAGGAGTAGTCCTTGCCGCATTTTCGACCTCAGGCAGGTCTTCCTTTAAAGCCTGTGCCCATGGTGCACTTGTTATAGCTACATGCTGAACATCGATCCCGGCAGGACGTTGAATCCCTACTAGCCGATAAATGCGCTCCGAATCAGGAATATGTTTTTCAAAATTAAGCTCATTATGAAGGTATAACAGTATGAGAATGAAACTTGCCAGGCCAACTGCAAGCCCTGCAATATTTATGAAGAAAAACGTCCTGTTTTTGAATAAAACTCTTATGGTAGTTTTAAAAAAATTATACAGCATATTTTTAGAAACAAGATAGATGAAACATTAATTATGACAATTTATTGTAAACTAATACCATGCCAAGACTTGTAAAGTGCAGATTAATAGTTGTTAATCATCTTGTGCTAACTGATCAATTAAATTTAGCTTGTAAATTTATAAATTAACTGTTCTTTAACGTACATTCTTGTACGATAGCGTACAAGAAGCAAGGTCAACAAAAAAAACGTTATCCATTTTTAACCGATCTGATCCGTTACAAGGGATTTGTTACCGTGTTCGCAAAATGCAAAAAAGGTGGGTATATTTAATCTAAATATTACAATAATTAACGTTAAAAAACCTTAAAAAACTATACCGGTATTAAAAGTTTTCTATATTTGCTCCATTAACATAAAACGCTTGATAAGGCTGACTTTTTAAAAACAGGTTTTTTGTTTAACACTTAATACCTGGGTATGGCATTAAATTTGATAGGAGTTTTGTTATTAAAAAGCTTATTTGGTTTTTAAGGTTTCAATAAAATGAATGTACCTCAAAGAATAATAGAAGCTTCTGCAGAATTGTTCATCAAACATGGAGCAAGAAGCATTACTATGAATGACATTGCCGCGGAGGCGGGTGTGTCGAAAAAAACTTTGTATGAGCATTTTGTCAATAAAGATGACCTTTTAGGAAGAACTCTTGATTTTCTGCATGCCGAAGGTGTAGCAGAAAGAGAGGAAGTTGTCGGCAAGGGCGGATTTACTATTGAAGCAATGCTTGAAATAACAAGAAGGACAGCTTTGAAATTTAATTCAATAAACCCTAATTTTATTATCGATATAAAAAAGTATCATCCACTTATTTGGAAGGAAAAAGTTGAGAAAATGGATAAGGAGAACATTGAGTTTAATGCATGGATGATAAAAGAAGGTATAAAAAAAGGGCTGTTTCGTTCGGATTTGAATGTTGACATTATTTCAAAATTATTGCAGGAACAAATAAATATGCTGGTTGGGGAGGATGTTTTCCCCGGGGATAAATTTTCAAGGGCAGAAGTATTTCAAACTATGATGGAAGTTTTTGGCCGGGGAATAGCTACTGACAAAATGCTTAAAAAATTAAGTGAATTTGATAATACAAAGACTAAACAAATGTAGTTTTTTATAATTAAAATTCCATCGCTCACTTACATTTTTTGGGCATTGGCCTGTTTTAATTAGCGGCTTTTACATGGCACATTATTTTTGCCTAATAGTTTTCTTAAAGATATTGAAATAAATAATGATTAAAAATTCACAAGATGTTATACAGTAATAAAATTAACGGTTTTACTTTTTTGATGTTGGTCTGTTTTATTATACCATTTAATACTTATTCACAGCAGAACAACAATGACACACTGGCATTAACACTTGAAAGTGCGAAACAGATGGCTTTGGAGCAAAACCCGTCCCTCCAGGCAACCAAACTTGGTACTTTATCTGCACAATATCAACTTGATGAGTCACGGGGAAATCTATTGCCTAACCTGGATATTGGAGGAATGTTTAATAAGAACATAAAGAGGCCTGTGATGTTTCTTCCGGAAGATTTTACCGGGGTCCCTGGTGGTATGTACGTAGAGATAGGTTCAGAGTATAATTATCGTGCCTCAATTAATGGAGCTATGCCTCTTTTTTCTCCGGCACTGTATGCTAATATAAGAGCTAACAGGGTTGATCTGCAACGTGCAGAAGAAGAATACAGGGGATCTAAAATCGATTTGGACTATGGCGTTCAACAGGCTTACTTCAATGCATTGCTTGCAAAGGAGAGCAAAGAAGTAATGAAGCTGAGCTATGAAAATGCCCTCGACAATCTTGAATATACCAGGAAAATGTATTCCCAGGGTCTTGTTGCAGAGTATGATAAGATAAGAGCTGAAGTGCAGACAGAAAACCTTAGCCCGGAAGTAAGCGAAATGAGAAATGCTTATGAGATGGCTGTTAACTACCTGAAAATAATTGTAGGCATTAGTAAAGACCGGCCTGTGAAAATTGAAGGTGACTTATCTGAAGCTGCCGAATCTTATACCGGTCAATTTCAGGTTATGGAACCCGAACGAAAACTTGCCAATAATCCGGATCTAAGGCAGATGGATTTGACAATGAATATGATGAAAGAACAGTCAAAGGCTGTTATGGCTTCGGCCTATCCGTCAATTTTTGCAATGGGTAATTATAACTTCCAAACGGACGCTGATGATCTGAAAATTTCGGATTACCACTGGGTTGAATCGTTCTCTGCAGGTTTGCAAGTATCTATACCATTGTTCCAGGGATTTGCTGTAAGGAATCGTGCGAAGCAGATTGATGTGGCTGCTAAACAAATACAATTGCAAAAAGATTACCTGGAGGATAATTTGAGAATCCAGCTGGATAATGCCTTGAAAAAATTAAATGTTGCAGTTGAAAAGTCTACAAAAGCAAGTAGAAACGTTGAACTTGCGGAAAGGGGTTTTGAAATAGCAAAAACAAGATATACCTCAGGACAGGGTACTTTGATGGAAGTAAATGATAGTGAAATGGCCCTTACCAGGGCAAGATTTAACCTTTTGCAGGCCAAGTACGAGATTTTAATGGCAATTATTGAGTATGAAAAATATGTGGGAAGAGAATTTTAGATATTTAACCACAGGGTGACACAGAGTTATGCAAAGAGTAACACTGAAAAAGATATTAAGATTTTAGTTCTTGTTATTAAACGTTTTAAACTTACAAACATAGAAATTAAAAACTCTGTGAACCTCTTTTTTAAACTCAGTGCAACTCTGTGATAAAAAGATTTTTTAAATATAAAACAATATTCAGATGAAACTTACGATCAAATATTCATTACTGACAACAGTAGCAATTGCTGCGCTTCTC
>PWZB01000180.1 GCA_003567625.1 Bacteroidales bacterium
TAATTGAATAATGAACCGAACGTGCCGACCAACGGGAGACCACGACCGAAGGGAGTAACATTGTGAGCTCGTGAACACCTAATAAATTATATAATATGTGAACAAATAACAAAAATCAAATAAATTTCAATTTTCAAAATTTCAATGACCTAAACAAGCCGGGCTTGTTTGAAATTTAGAAATTGGAGTTTGGAATTTATTTGTAATTTGATATTTGGTGCTTTTTTAAATTTAAGTTAGACATTATAGACAGACTCTAATTAGTTCAATTTATAATATTGAGCAAATTATTTTTCAGATAACTAACTATTAGAGAATGAGTATTTACCGTAACATTTGCGATAGCGCCAAAGAAAAACGCAAACAGCTTGCCATACTGGTTGATCCTGATAAAACATCACCCGGCAAGGCAGAAATAATTGCCCGTGAATGTAATACTTTGAAAGCAGATTATCTTTTTGTCGGGAGCAGTCTGCTGATAAATGGCGACTTTGAATCTTGCATCAAAGCACTTCGCAGCAATTGCAAAATACCTTTGGTCATTTTCCCGGGCAATAACCTGCAAATAAGTTCACAGGCTGATGGTATTTTGTTCTTATCGCTCATATCAGGCAGGAATCCCGAAATGCTTATAGGTAACCACGTGATAGCAGCACCACAAATAAAAAATTCAGGCCTGGAGGTAATACCCACGGGCTATATCTTGATCAACTGTGGACGAATAGCATCGGTACACTATATGAGCAACACTTTACCGATACCATCCGACAAATACGATATTGCAATATGCACTGCAATGGCAGGCGAAATGCTTGGGCTCAAAATGATTTATCTTGACGGCGGAAGCGGCGCCGATAAGCCTGTCCCCGCACATATGATAAGTCTTGTAAAAAAACATATAAACATACCCCTGATTGCAGGCGGTGGTGTTTGTAATAGCCAACAGGCATCTGAAATATGGGATGCAGGAGCCGATTTACTTGTAGTAGGAAATGCTTCGGAAAAAGACCCGGAGCTTATTAAACACCTGGTTCATATGAGAAATAAACTTAACAGATAAATAATCGGGTTACAACTAAAAACCATATGTGCGGAATAACGGGAATATATTTTTTTAACAATAACAACCGGGAAAAGCATCAGCAGCAAGTTCAAAATGCATTAAACCTTTTATATAACAGGGGCCCTGATAATTCAGGGGTTTATTCGGATTCAAACGTGTTGCTTGGCAATTCAAGGCTATCGGTCATTGATACAACCAGTGCCGCAGCACAGCCTTTTACAGATGCCTCGGGCAGATATACACTTGTTTATAACGGCGAAATATACAACTTTAAAAGTCACAGGGATGAGCTGCAACAAAAAGGTTTTAAGTTTAAGTCACAAAGTGATACTGAAGTCCTTCTTTACTTATACATCCTAAAAGGCAAAAAATGCCTTGATGAACTGAATGGTTTTTTTTCTTTTGCAATTTATGACAAACAAAAGAAATCTTTATTCCTTGCACGCGACAGATTCGGTATCAAACCACTATATTTTTATCACAACTCGGATAAGTTCGTTTTTGCATCCGAAATGAAAGCTATCCTGGAATACGATATCCCGAAGAATATTGACCGCTCATCACTTTTTACCTATCTGCAATTGAACTATATTCCCGGCCCATGGACTATTTTTGAAAATATAAGAAAATTATCACCCGGGCATTTCATCCATATCAACGGCCCTGCAAATGTCAATGAAGAAAAATATTATTCACTTCCCACTCCCGGAGATAACTCAAATTATTCCGTTTCTTACGAACAATCATGCGATAAATTGCACAATTTGCTTGAATCATCCGTAATAAACAGGCTTGTATCAGATGTACCTCTTGGTGCGTTTCTAAGCGGAGGAACAGACAGCAGCATAATATCGGCGTTGGCTGCCAGGCATGTTGATAAATTAAACACTTTTTCCATAGGGTTCAAGGATGAGCCAATGTTTGACGAGACCCCTTATGCCAGCATGGTTGCAAAAATGCACAATACCGATCATACAGTTTTTAATCTTACTAATGATGATTTATTTGATTGCTTGTTTGATGCCGTTAATTACCTTGATGAACCCTTTGCCGATTCTTCTGCACTCGCTTATTATATTTTATCGCGTCAAACCCGTAAAAAAGCTACCGTAGCCTTATCGGGTGACGGAGCCGATGAGTTGTTTGCCGGCTATAACAAACATATGGCCGAATACCTTACTTTATATCCCGGCTTTAAAGAAAAAACAGTATCATTATTACATCCTTTATTATCAAAAATGCCACAGTCTCGAAACAATCCCCTGACAAATAAAACACGTCAGATAGTACGTTTTGGGGAAGGTATGAAGCTGCCTGCAAATGAAAGATACTGGCGCTGGTGCAGCATAACCGGCGAAAAAGATGCTAATCGCCTTTTAAATGATAATATCCTAAACGAAAATTATGGATCGCGTAAAAATTCATGCCTGAAAATATTCCAAAACCCGCCCAACAATATCAATAAAACACTATATGCTGATATGAAACTGGTTCTGCCTTATGATATGCTGACAAAAGTTGACTTAATGTCAATGGCAAACTCGCTCGAAGTACGTGTACCGTTTCTAGACCATAACCTTGTTAATTTTGTGATGTCTTTACCCGGAAATTTCAAAATCGACAGAAAAAACCGGAAAAAAATTTTAAAGGATACATTTTCATATTTGTTGCCCGCAGAAATATTAAACCGAACGAAACAAGGATTTGAAGTACCATTACTAAAATGGTTCCGAAAAGAACTAAGCGGTTTCATCAACGATGATGTTTTAAATGAAAACTTCATCATTGAACAAAATATATTCAACCTATTGGAAATTAAAAAGCTGAAAAAGAAATTACATTCACTCAACCCTGCCGAAACACCGGCCAGGATATGGGGTTTGATAGTTTTTCAACAATGGTGGAAAAAATTTAACAAATAAAGGAAACTCTTAATTTTATTTCACATGAAAAAAATTTTGTAATATTGTACCAAATTTTACCTGTCAATCAATGTTGAGAGTTTTACGAATACTAAACCGGTTTAACTTAGGCGGTCCTACATATAATGCTGCCTATCTGACAAGGTATATGTATCCCACCTTTGAAACCTTGCTAGTAGGTGGTTCGAACGACTGCTCTGAAAAAAACTCAGAATATATTGTAAATCAATTAGGTATTAAGCCACATAAGATTTCCTGTATGCGCAGGGAAATTTCGATATACAAGGATTATAAAGCTTTGCAGCAAATAAAGAAAATTATTCGTGATTTTCGTCCGCATATTGTACATACTCACGCATCCAAAGCCGGCGCACTGGGCAGGCAGGCTGCCATAGGTCTCGAAGTGCCTGTAATAGTACATACTTTTCACGGACACGTTTTTGATGCATATTTTAACAAAATGAAAGCCGGAATTTACAAAACTATTGAACGAAAGCTTGCAAGCAAAAGTTCAGGCATAATTGCAATCAGCGAAATTCAAAAAGACGAGCTTGCTAACAAATACAAAATATGTCACGGCGAAAAAATAAAGGTTATCCCCCTGGGATTTGACCTTAACCGTTTCAGGGAAAACACGGAAACGAAACGGTTTGAGTTCAGAACCAAATACCAGATCAAGGATGATGAGATAGCTGTTGGGATTATCGGCAGGCTGGTCCCGGTAAAGAATCATGAAATGTTTCTGAATTCTTTTAAACAACTATTAAATAAAACTTCAAAAAAAGTTAAGGCTTTTATTATAGGAGACGGTGAAATGCGCGGGTACCTGGAAAGGAAAGCATCGCAATTGGGCTTGAATCAATTATCGGTCAATGGTTTTATTCCACCAAATAATGCTAATATTATATTTACAAGCTGGATAACAGAAATGGACAAAGTTAACGCGGGTATGGATATTATTGCGCTTACCTCACTCAACGAAGGAACACCTGTCAGCCTAATTGAAGCACAAGCGGCAAATAAACCAATAGTAACAACCGCTACAGGAGGAATTGAAAATGTGATTTTACCTAATAAAACAGCTTTGATATCAAAAAACAATCCTAAGGATTTTTCAGAAAAACTATTACAGCTTGTTGAAAATAAAGAACTCAGGAAAAGCTTGTCAAAAGAAGGCTGGATGCATGTTAGCGATAAATACCACTACAAAAGGCTTATCAGGGAAATGAGTAACTACTACTATGAGCTTCTTGACCTATCGAAAGTCCCTTGCAAGATGACGGTTGCTGTTTAATAAGCATGTAAATATTTTAAAAAAACCCGCCACCAAAACACAACCCAAAAATATTTAACAACAATTGGTGTTTTAGAATTGATTTAAAATTTGTAACTTTATCATATTAAATAAAAACAGTTTTAGCAATGAAAACAAAAGCACAAAAAACACGGCTTGGAATATTTTTGATAATCGGTTTTGGCGTTTTGTTTCTTTTACTGGGTTATTTTACCACCCGTCATCTCTTTGAGCAGAAAAACACTTATTATGTGGCTTATTATGATGTATCGGTCAGTGGTCTTGAAGTCGGCAGCCCCGTTAAATACCTGGGTATAAATATCGGTTCGATTTCCGATATACGAATAAACCCCGAAGATATAAACAGCATCATAGTTAAATTGTCTATAAGACAAGATGCCCCTATCAAAGAGGATGCCGTGGCAGATATTGTTTCAATAGGCATAACAGGGCTTAAAACCATTGAGATAAGAGGGGGAAGCCATGAAGCCGATTTATTGGAAGAGCACAAGTTTATAAAGCCGGGAACTTCCCTGGCTGAGGATATTACAGGTAAAGCTGAAATTATTGCTTTTAAAACCGAACAGGTCTTAAACAATCTACAGGATTTTACTCATCCCGACAACCTCGAGAAAATAACAGTTGCAATAGAAAACATTTCTGATCTTGCGGAAAATGTTAATACAACAGTTTCAAAAGCCGATGAGATGATTGAAGAAAACCGTATGGACATCCGCGAAACGGTGCTTACTGTCAATGAATTAGGCATGCAACTAAACAAAACCAGCCGGGAACTTGACAATGCTATTGTAAGGGTCAATGAAATTGTGCATAGCGACACCGTTGACCAGGTTTTAGGCAATCTGAGAGATGTTTCTTTAACGCTGAAAGAGGCAAATTTAAGCAGGTTGATAGAAAATTTTGCCTATCTGACCGAACAGACACAACGATTACTGGCTAAAATTGATGATGACCTCGACCGCTCAAGCCAGGATTTATCAGAAAACCTGTCGCTGCTTAAAGTAACACTGGAAAACTTAAGTGAAACTTCCAGGAAAATAAATGCCGACCCTTCATTACTTATAAGAAGGGGAAGAGAACCCGGAGGCCCTGACCACAAACTGGCAGACGATTAATATCTTTAATTTATAAAACTTTATACTTGTCACAGATACAATAACAAAAATCAAATCAACAAACAAAATGAAGAAGATAATACTTTTTTCATTGATCTTTTTTGCTTTTATTTACGGATGCCGCCAGCAAAAACAGGCAACTAAAAGATATTATGTAATTGAGATACCGGCTGAAAAAAACATGGCATTTAAAGACTCTCTAACTACAATCAATAAATATTGTGAAATAGTGCCGGCAAATATTTTCCCTGCTTTTGCATCACACAGGATAGCTCTTCGCGGCAATACACACGAAATAGAATACTTTAATAATCATGAATGGGCTACCAGGCCGTCAGACAATCTTACAACTATCACTATTAATTTCTTTGACAGATACAAGGTATTTAAAGAAGTTGATACCAGGTATTGGAAAATCATTCCCGAATACCTTTTTGAAACCACAATATACAGATTGGAAATCGTTGATGATAAAGAAGGTTTTTTAGCGCATCTTAATCTTGAATTCCGCCTTGTTGATAAACATAAAAATGAAATCATCCTCAAACATACGGCCGACAAATACCAACCCCTCGAAAAAAGAACAATTAATCATTTCGCCGCGGCTATCAGTCAAATGTTTTATAATGAATTATACAATGTTTCAAAAAAAATAACAACAATAAGTGAACCATGAAAAGAATAAAATAATATTGCAACATTATTTACTGATGATTTGAGTATTGATACCCTTGTTTTATGTTAAAACAACCGCTCTAAATGGAAACCGGTGCAATTAAAAATAATTCTTCACAAAACCAGCATACTTATAAGCTGGAAGGCAACACATTATATTTATACAATTCATTGGATTTTGCCCGGTCAGGATATTTTGTAAATGATATGCTGAAACGGTTGAAAAATTATAAATCACCTGAATTAATAATAAATTTAGCGGGTTTAGCAGAAATAGACAGCGCTGGAGTTACAGCCATTTTTTATCTGAAAAGAAAAATATCTGCTAAAAATATTGAAGTAAGAATTACAGAAGCATCTGATTCTGTATATAAAAAGCTGGAGTTGTTCGGGCCGGATAAAGCAAAAACAAGCTTTAAAAGAGATAAAACCACCTTTTTGGAATTTTTAGGCACAAAATTGCATTTTTTTTTCAGGTTTTATATTACAGAATTCATATTACTTACTGCGGATGTTTTCTACTGGTCATTTCACGACCTTTTCAGCCCCAAATCACGCCGGAAAGGAGAGGTTTCAAATCAGGCTGTTTTGATAGGAGTTAATGCAACATTGATTGTTGTGGTTATGATGTTTATAATCGGGCTGGTAATAGCATTGCAGTCATCAGCCCAATTACGGAATTTCGGGGCCAACATATTTGTTGTTGACTTAACTGTTATTGCAATGATGGCTCAGATGGGGCCTCTCATAACGGCAATACTTGTAGCCGGCAGAAGCGGCTCGGCAATTGCAGCAGAAATAGCAACAATGAAAGTCACGGCAGAACTGGATGCGTTAAAAACCATGGGACTCAACCCAATAAGATTCATTGTAGTTCCTAAAATGTACGGCTGCTTATGCACCATACCCTTTTTGACAATCCTGGCCAACGTTGCTGGTATTGCCGGCGGTATGCTGGCAGCTTATCTCTTTCTTGATATTGCCCCGGAAGTATTTATTAATAGAATGGGCCATTCAATATATAATAAAGACATTATGACAGGAGTTATAAAAAGCCTTGTTTACGGAAGTATTATAGTGCTTACCGGAAGCTTTTTTGGCTTCAGGGTCAAAGAAGGTGCCGAAGGAGTAGGGAAAAGTACTACCGTGGCTGTAGTAGTGTCTATATCGCTAATCATTTTAGCCGATAGTATTTTGGGATTGGTCTTTTATGCTTAATCAAGTTTCGTTTGAAATTCGTTTTATATTTTTTGGCAATTAGTGCTACAATATGTAATTAATTGTAATAAAAACCAAAACAAACCTGGCAAGTATTAAATTTATGAAATAATAATAAATTTATGGATTTGGAAAAAATTTTAGAAGTAACCGGACTCTCGGTATCTTTTAATGGAAAACCGGTTTTGTCTGATATTTCTTTTACCGTTTATAATGAAAAAATAACGGTAATATTGGGCGGCAGTGGTTCGGGAAAAACAACTATTCTTAAACATATATTGGGTTTATATCCTGTTGAACCCGGAAAAATATCGTTATTAGGGCGTGATATTGCCACTCTTGATGAAGATGAACAAAAGAGGCTTTATTTAAAAATGGGGGTTTTCTATCAAAAAGGCGGTTTGCTAAGCTCGCTTACTGTTGGAGAAAATGTAGCCTTGCCCCTTGAACAACATACAAACCTGCCAGATGAAATAATTAAAGAAATAGCACTTCAAAAATTAAGCCTTGTTAATCTAAAAGATACATACCATATGTACCCGTCACAATTAAGTGGAGGAATGCTCAAAAGAGCAGCCCTTGCCAGGGCAATAGTAATGGACCCGCAAATGCTGTTTTGTGATGAGCCCGGATCGGGTTTAGACCCTGTGTCTTTAGCTTCTTTGGACAAACTGATAACCGATTTGAAAGAACAACTTCAAATGTCTGTTGTTATGGTTACACACGAAGTGTCAAGCATATTACGTATAGCCGACAGGATCATATTCCTGGAAGACCAAAAAGTAATCTTCGAAGGCACAATTTCTGATGCATTGGCATCTGACAAAGAATCTATTATTAATTTTTTCAACAAAAGCAAAGGTCATTAATGTTGAAATATTGTTAACTAATAAAATACCCGGGTAAAAACCAGTAGTTCAAAAAAAATCAATAGTCCTCAACAATTTATTAAAACCAAGACAAATAAGCTCAAATTTCCTTTCATGAATTTCAGATTTAGCAAAAGATTTGTAACGGTTCTTTTTTTATAACATTCATGCCTTTGCTTAAACCCTTATCCGGTTATAAAAAATTATCTTAAATATTTTTACGAAAAATTTTTTGATCATATCTAAAAAATATACTATCTTGCAAATAATTTAAATAAATTGATTGTTAAATTTTAAAAAACAATAATTACTATGAAGGAATCAACAGGAAAAGCAATAGCAGGTTTTGTTTTTGGAGCAGCTGTGGGGCTTGCTGCAGGAATATTATTTGCTCCACGCAGTGGTGAAGAAACACGTAAAAAAATTCAGCAAAAAGCCAAAGAATATACTGACGATGTTTCACAAAAAATTTCGTCAAAACTGGATGACTTGCGCGAACATGTTGGTGAAACCGGCAAACAGATTAAAGAGAAAGTGAAAAAGACCAAAGAAGAATAAGACAAATAATCAGATAAAAATTAAACTGATATTCGATGAAAGGCGACACATTGCTTGAAACTATTTCCGAGCTGAAAGTTAATCTTCAAAAATACCTGGAAACCAAAGTTTCTTATTATGGTCTTTTAGCTTTCGAGAAAGCTGTTAAGCTTTTAAACTACTTTATCTCTCACGGGGTTGTTATGATAATTTTTGTCATTGCACTGGTATTTCTGTCAGGGGCGGTTGCCATTTATATCGGCAAGCTTATTGAGTCACTTGAACTCGGGTTATTACTAGTGGGCGGGGCTTATTTATTGTTCGCGTTGATTTTATATATTTTCCGCAACAGAATATTCAGTCCCTGCATTATCAGAATATTGCTAAATATATTTTTCCAAAAAGATGATGAATAATAAAAGCCTTAAATAAAAATGATAGAATCCAAGCGTTTTAAAAAAATTCGCAACCTCCAGGATATAAAACTTGAAAAAGCCAAGCTGCGTTATAAAATGCTTGTAGCTGAAAAAGACTTAGTTGACAATTTGAAATATGCGGGTGAGTTTTTTATCTTAGGTTCAATAATTTCGCGTATCAGCCAGGGATTAACTGTAGCTCTTAAAACATATAATCTGATAACCGGTATTTTCAGAAGCAGAAAGGAAACAGTCTAAGTAAACAGGTTCAAAAACTGTTTTTTTATCGTTTTTTTTTGAGAATTCAGATTTATTTGTTTATTTTTGCTTTGGAATTAAAATTACTTTAACAGACCAAATTTTAATGGCATACATAATCTGACAATAGCAGGTTATGGATGCCAGCTTTTTTATACTCAAAACCAAGGGTTTTGTAATTTTTTTTAACTAACGGCTTGATAATGTTATCGATTAAAAAAATAAAGAAAATTCCTCAACCTGAAGATAAAACAGGATTTCTATTTCCCTTAAGCTTTCTTACAAAAAAAAGGGAGTTGTTGTAGGTTTAATTTAATCTAAAATTTTTTAACTCCCGTTCAACATGCATTATAACAAAATGCTTGCGGGTAGTTTTTGTAAAACAATTAATAAATTAAGATATGACTGAAGTTAAATATTTCACAGAGAAGGGTTTGCAAAAATTAAAGGAAGAACTTGACAGGCTTAAGTCAGTAGAAAGACCTGCCATATCCCAGCTAATTGCCGATGCTCGCGAAAAAGGCGATCTGACTGAAAACGCCGAATATGATGCGGCCAAAAATGAACAGGCAATGCTTGAGCTTAGAATATCGAAGCTTGAAGAAACTTTAAGTAACGCAAGAGTTATTGATGAGAAACAATTAGACAACAAAAAAATTGCCATACTTAGTAAGGTTAAGCTTAAAAATATCAAGACGGGATCTGAAATGACTTATACTATTGTTCCTGAAAATGAAGCCGATATCAAAGCCGGAAAGATATCGGTTAATTCTCCTATAGCGCGGGGTTTGCTCGGCAAAAAGCCCGGAGACATCACTGAAATAAAAGTTCCTGCGGGCATCTTGTCTTTTGAAATACTTGACATCTCAAGATAATAATTTAAAAAAACAAAAAAGTTATGGGAAGTGTTTTTACAAAAATCATAAATGGTGAATTACCTTGCCACAAAGTAGCTGAAGATAATAACTATCTGGCTTTTCTTGACATTAATCCATTGGCCAGGGGCCATACGCTGGTGATACCCAAGAAAGAGGTTGATTATATATTTTACCTTGACGATGAAAACTATAAAGGATTGTTTCTTTTTGCCAAGAAAGTAGCTAAAGGCATAGACCTTGCAGTTGAATGTAAACGTGTCGGTATTGCAGTGCTTGGGCTTGAAGTACCACATGCACATATACACCTGGTTCCTGTTAATAGTATATACGATATTGATTTTAGCAAACCTAAGCTGAACCTGTCAAACGAAGAGTTTACACAAATTTCGGCCCTGATATCTGAAAAAATAAAAATGTAAGTTAAGTATTATTCAAAATCCCGGAAATCAAAAAGCCTTATTTTAAGCTTCTCTTTGGCCTTTAAAAAATTATGTTTAAATAAAAAAGCCACATGCAAACTTTATCTGCATGTGGCTTTCTCCTGGTGGTACCACCCGGAATCGAACCAGGGACACACGGATTTTCAGTCCGTTGCTCTACCAACTGAGCTATGGTACCTTTATGCTGTTTTTTAGCGGCACAAAGGTAAACAAACATTTTTAATTTGCCAATCTGTTTTAAAATTTTCTGCAAAAACTTTTTGTATATTTTTATTAATCAATTCATTTTTATTGTATTTTATGCATTTTACCTCATGTAATTCAATATCCTTTATTAATTTTGACCAAATTATTAATAAGTAAATCAACCATGACCAACCTAATTGTAGATATTGGAAACTCCTCTGTAAAAACAGCTTTTTTCGACAACAAAAATATCCTTGATTCAAATGTTTTTGATTGTTTTAATGAAGAAATTGTAAACCAGCTTTTGGACTCATATCAAGTTGATGCTGCTATTCTGTCTTCGGTAAAAAGTTATAATAAAGATGCGGTTTTAAAACTGGAAGATAAATGCTTTTTTATTGAGCTTAACCATAACACTCCTGTTCCTGTTAAGAATCATTACCAGACTCCCGAAACACTTGGTATGGACAGGCTGGCAGCGGTATCAGGAGCTTCGGTTTTATTTCCGGGGAGAGATGCTCTTGTTGTTGATGCAGGAACATGTATAACATACGACATTATTACTTCCGGTAAAGATTATCTTGGAGGAAGCATATCACCCGGATTGCGGATGCGCTTAAAAGCCTTGCATAATTTTACCGGCAAACTACCGTTTATTGATATAAAAGAAACCGATTATCTTTGGGGAAAAACAACAGAAGATTCAATTTTAACCGGGGTAATTAACGGAACATTAGCCGAAACCGATGGAATTATCAATAAATATCGCAGTATTTTCCCGGGATTGATCGTGGTTTTTTCGGGGGGTGATATCTTTTTCTTTGATAAAAAGTTAAAAAATAGGATATTTGCAAACGAAAAAATAGTTTTATACGGATTAAACGAAATTTTAACATATAATGTCCAGCTACACTAAAACAAAGAGAAAACTATTTAGTTTTACATTAACCATACTGCTTCTTTTGATTGGAACGAACGTTGTTTCACAAACACGCATTATATCACCATACTCAAAATATGGAATAGGTGAAATAAATAATCACAGGCTTTCGCGCAATATTGGTATGGCAGGAATAGGATATGGCTATCGCAGCAACCTTTCGGTCAATTATTTAAATCCCGCATCATATACTGCTGTTGATACCATGTCTTTTGTGTTTGAAGTAGTTGGATATTCTCATTTTTACCAACAAGAAACGCTCACTCAAGACCAAACATCAAATTATTCCTCACTGGGAAACATTGCCTTTAGCTTTCCATTAAGCAAAAGATTGGCTGTTGGCGCAGGTCTTAAACCCTATAGCCTTGTAGGTTATAAAGTATTAGACCAAGAAAAAAACCCCGGAGAAACCGGAACTATAAACTATCTTTACGACGGCTGGGGAGGTATAAACGAAGTCTTTTTCGGAACAGCTTTAGAGCTTTTTAACGAACTTTCTTTAGGAGTCAATGCATCATACCTTTTCGGAAATATTGAAGACAGGGTAACGATTTCTTCTGACGATATGTCAGGTTTTTTTCGCACCTATATGACCGAAACCGATAATATAAACGGATTTTTGTTTGGCTTTGGGCTACAATATGACAAAAAAATAGAAGAGAATCGCCGATTTATTATCGGACTGACTTATGGACATGAAACCAATTTGAATATCAGACGCTCAAAATTGATCCAAAGAGAGCTGCCAGGCGCAACCAGTATTGATACTCTGGATTACAGGGAAAAAGAAAAAGGCGATATGCTTATACCAAAGAACATCGGTTTTGGCACATGGCTTAGATATAATAAAAACTGGGGTGGCGGGATGGATTTTAACTGGCAAAACTGGGATGACTTTCACCGCTTCGATATTCCCGATGAGCTGCAAAACAGCTATAATGTTGCTTTAGGCCTTAAATACTCACCCACGGTTACAACATACTCCGGCATCTTCAGCAGAGCCAGCTATATGGCAGGTGTACGATACGGACAATCGCAACTGAACGTTAATGACTATTCCTTCGACGAATTTGGCATAAGTTTTGGGATTTATTTACCGGTAAGAAGAACCCGCAACGGGGTTAATATCGGTTTTGAATATGCTCAACGCGGAACTACAAACTATGACCTGATAAAAGAAGATTTTTACAGGATCAATATTGGAATAAACATATATGAACGTTGGTTTGAAAGAAGAAAATTATTTTAAAATTTTATATTATATTTTTTTAATATTTCTAAATAACTAATAAATAATGAAAGCAAAATCAATAATAAATTTCTTAACATTTCTACTTATAATAACACATACGGGCTGTTTTGCCAAAGATAAGGCAAATAAGGCTTTTGAACCTGTCAGTAATGCAGAAACATCAGAAAATGTTGCAAACTATAATTATCCCGGGTCAAGTTCCGGTAATTTTGATAACTCCCTCAAAACTAATTTACAGTCGGACAGGTATGGAGAGACACCAGAAGACAGTATATTATGCGTAAGAAACCTTTCTTTATATACCGAATTTTACAGGCAAAGTAATTTTAAAAATGCTTATGGACCATGGCAAAAAGCATTGGAAATATGCCCAAAAGCATCACAGAACTTATATATACATGGGGCGGCTCTTTTAAAACACCGCCATAATAAGGAAACAGATCCCATCAAAAGAGATGCCTTGGTTGATTCGCTCATGTGGCTGTATGATAAACGTATTAAGCATTTTGGAAGAGAAGGTTTTGTGCTTGGACGAAAAGGCGTGGACATGTTTATGTTACGCCCGGAAAAAACAAAGGAAATATTTGATTTGACCAATACTTCTATTGAATCGGAAGAACATCAATCACGAGCCGATGTGTTGGTTGTTAATATGCAAACAGGCGTTTCTCTCGCTCAGGCAGGTATCAAAGACGAAATTGATGTTTTTAATATTTATGAAAGGGCAATTGATATTATTGATTATAACCTTAAACACAGCCCTGAAGATGCCGAAATTTTCGAAAGAACCAAAAGCCAGGTAGAATCATTATTTCGTCCATATTTTACATGTGATGTGCTTGTAAAAGTTTTTGAACCTCGATTCGAAGATGACCCTGAGTGCCCTGACTTGCTGACACAAATAACCACTATGCTGGATGAAGCCGATGGCACAGACAGGGAGCTTTTTTATAAAGCCACACGCAATCTTCACCAAGTTCAACCGACAGCATCTTCAGCGTTTTTGATGGGGCGCCTTGAAAGCAATCAAAACAATTATCGCAATGCAGTAGATTATTTCAATGAAGCTATTGCCTTGTACAAAGAAAAAGAAAACGTTGACCAAGAACTCTACAGGGTCTATATGTTGAAATCCGAAATCGAATACAGACAATTGAGAAGATACGTTCAAGCCAGAAACAGTGCTCGTGAGGCAGCAAAAATCAAGCCTGATAACGGAAGACCATACATCCTTATCGGTGAAATGTATGCAACTACCGCAAAAGATTGTGGTGACGATGATTTTACCGAAAGAGTCGCATACTGGGCCGCCGTTGATAAGTTCATACAAGCCCAGAATATAGATTCCGACCCTGATATAGTCGAACGGGCAAACCAGCTCATTAATGCATATTCACAATATTTTCCCGATAAAGAAACAATATTTTTCCATGGTTATGAAGAAGGCGATACATATTTGGTAGAATGCTGGATCAACAAAACCACACGCGTCAGGGCAAGATAAAAAATGAACATAAAAACCTGCTTTCACCAATTTGTTTTTAATAACATTATTGCCCTGCTAGGACTGGCAATGTTTTCATATTGCCAACCCGACCTTGAAAAAATTGAAACAATCACAGCAAAAGATGATGAACCAATAGAGTCCCTGTTCGATGTAAAGATCATTCAAAGCTCATATGCAAAAACACAGGCAATAATTGAATCACCAAGAATGGACCGGTACGAAAACGAAGAACCCTATATGGAACTTCCCCGGGGACTTAAAGTGACTTTCTATGATACACTTATGAACACTAAATCAAGATTAAAAGCCAATTATGCAATAAGCTACGACAATAAAAAAATTATTGAAGCTAAAAATGACGTAGTAGTAACTAATAAGTTTAATGAAAAACTCAACACCGAACACCTGGTATGGGACCAAAATAAAGAAATTATTTATTCCGAAAAGTTCGTGAAAATAACTACAGAAACAGAAATTCTTTATGGTAAAGGATTTGAGTCAGATGAAAGATTTGAAAAATGGAAAATCCTGCACCCGAGTGGTACATTTACAATCGAAGATCCATAAACCGGGGATCAAGATTTTTCCCCGCAAAAAACGTATGGACAAAAAAACTATAAATTCCGTTAATTAATCAAAGTCTGTCTATAATGTCAAACTTTTTTGAATAATGAATATCGATTAACGATTTTTGATTTTAAATTCAATATCGTTCGTAATTTGATACCTGTTATTTCTTACTTGTTGTATTTTGTAATTTTCTTAAAACAGTTATTAAAACTTGAAATCTAACTAAATACTTTAAACAATTATTTTTAAATTTGCTATTAGGAAAAAACTTTTAGATTAGTGGATATTTACTCCATAGTTTTTCTGATTATCATTAGCCTGATATTTTCCGCTTTCTTTTCAGGCATGGAGATTGCTTTCGTATCGGCAAACAAATTAAAAGTTGAGGTTGATAAAAAAAGCGGAGGATATGGAGCAAAATTACTGTCAGGATTAATTAAATCCGAATCCAGGTTTATTTCTACAATGCTTGTGGGTAACAACATTGCCCTGGTAATTTATGGTATTGCCTTTTCATACCTGTTCTTGGAATTACTACCCGAAAGATTATATTCTGAGTGGCTCAGGCTAATAACCCAAACGGTGATAACATCAATTATAATACTTATTTTTGCCGAATTCATGCCTAAGGCCCTGATCCGCATTAATCCAAACAAAACTCTTATCTTTTTTGCAATACCGGTACAGTTTTTTTACTACCTGCTATATCCGGTAATTTTTATAACTATAAAAGCAGGTGAATTCATTCTTAATAAATTGTTCAATGTTCAACTCTCAAAAGAAGGAAAAGTATTTGACATCATAGATATTGATAATTACATCAAAGAGTTTGGTGATTTCAACATTCAACATCAGCAACCAAGCACAGAGATGCAAATATTCCGCAATGCCATAGAATTCCCTACAACCAAGTTGCGCGAATGCATGATACCACGAACCGAAATAATTGCCGTAGAAGAAAATAACGATGTTGAAACTGTCAGGGCAAAACTCCACGAAACAGGATTGTCAAAAATAATCACCTATAAAGATAATATTGACAACATCACGGGATATGTCCATGCTTTTGATTTCTTTAAAAACCCAAAAACCCTGGGCTCTATAATAAGACCAATTATGCTGGTTACCGAAACCATGCATGCCAATAAATTATTGAAAAGCTTTATCCAGCAACGTAAAAGCATTGCAATTGTAGTTGATGAATTTGGCGGTACCAGCGGCCTGATCACCATAGAAGATGTTATAGAAGAAATTTTCGGTGAAATAGATGATGAATATGATGTTACCGATACGGTTGAAAAGGTTTTTTCCAAAAACGAATTCGTGTTTTCGGCACGACTCGAAATTGATTATCTTAACGAAACGTATAACCTTAAACTTCCCGAATCAGAAGATTATGAAACATTAGGCGGCTTGATAGTAAATCATCATGGAAGTATACCCGAAAATGGCCAGGAAATTAAAATCAATGGGTTCGCCTTTAAAATCATACAGGTATCCGAAACCCGAATTGAACAGGTTCATCTGAAATTGAAAGAAAAACAAAGTGATGAGCCCGAATAAAACCTGTTTAGCATATGAAATAATTACTGATATTCCAATTATTATAAAATTTGGTATAATAACTTTGTAAAGCATAATGTATCACTTATAATCAAGGGCAACACAACAATAATCTTTTCAGTCTTTAATTATTATCAAAATTCTGTGTTATTTGCGTCATTTTTTATATTTGCATTAAAATTTTCTGTGATATTTTGCGTAACTTCTAAAAAAGATTTTGCCCGGTCTCGTTTTTTTTGATTATAATATTGGATGACGCACATATTTATTAACTTTGCAAACTAATTTCTAAATAAGAACTTAAATTTCTAAATTGAAATTTCGTTGCCATTTGTGCTTTGGAATTTACTCACAGAGTGTTTAATTATATTGTGTTCGTTGTCTCGCTCTGCTCGGCAGTGATTTTTTATAATTCATTTTAGAATTTTACGAAAAATACAATTTATTATGGGTGTAATAGGAAAAATAAGGAGTTATTCCGGATTATTGATTGCGATTGTCGGCTTTGGTCTTGCCGCATTTGTACTTGGAGATTTGTTTCAATATGGCCCGCGTAGAGGCGTACGCCATGGAATGGAAATAGGAAAGGTTAATAACACAACGATTTCATATCCCGAGTTTGATGAACGTTTTAATCAACATTTGGAAAGCTGGAAACAACAAACCGGAAGGTCTTCACCTGATGACAGGGAGATGTTTCGAATGAGACAACAGGTCTGGGAAGAATTGATTTCAGAATTATTGCTTGAAGAAGAACTTGAAAAAGTTGGTATTGATGTTACAGCAGATGAATTGTTTGAACTTGTAGCTGGCTCAGAACCCCATCCTTTTATTGTTCAAAGTTTTACAGATCCGCAAACCGGTGAGTTCGACCCACAAGATGTACGCAACTTCATACAAAACATCAATATGATGGAAACACAAATAAGAAACCAGTGGTTAATGCTTGAACAATATATAAAAAACGAACGTAAAGAAGAAAAATATCATAACATTATCAAAAAATCAATATTTGTTCCGGGCATATTTGCCAAATTAGACTATAAGAACCAAAACACATCAGTTGATTTTCGCTTCATTGCCGAAAGATACCATACAATTGCCGATGAGGATGTCAAAATTAGCAAAGGTGATATCAGGAATGCTTATGAAGAAAACAAACATCGTTTCCATCAAGAGCATTCACGCGACCTGGATTACGTTGTTGTACCCGTTTTCCCTACCGATGAGGACCGTCATGAAATAAAAACCACTATACTTGAGTTAAAGGAAGAATTGAAGACTGTAGAAGATGTGGAGAGATTTATCAATACGGTTTCAGATGAACGTTTTGACAATAGTTATCATAGCCGTGGCAATTTACCCGACAGAATTGACTCATTAATGTTCAATTCTCCTGTGGGTACTTTTGACGGGCCCTACGAGGAAGACAATGCCTTTAAAGTGGCAATGCTCAACGACATTCAGTTCCGACCCGATTCTATGCGTGCCAGCCATATTTTGATTTCATATGCAGGTTCTATGGCTGATCAACAACAACAGATAACCCTTAATCGTGAACAAGCAAAAGAAAAAGCCGATTCGCTTCTTAATGTAGTTAAAAGAAATCCTGCCCGATTTTCACAACTGGCAACGGAATTTTCTGACGACCCCTCAGCACCTTTTAACCAGGGCGACCTTGAATGGTTTCGTGACGGGGATATGGTCCCTGAATTTAACGAAGCCGTTGTGAGTGGAAACGTCGAAGATATGGTAACCGTCGAAACCCAATACGGGTTTCATGTTATACACATTACAGGACATTCGCCTGCTTCCAAAAAAGTTCAGGTAGCTAAAATAATACGTAAAATTGAACCCAGCAGCCAAACCTACCGGCAGGTATTTGCCGAAGCTAGTGAATTTGCCACCCTGGCAAGAGAAAAAGAAGATCTGGAAAGTGCTGCAAATGAAAAAGGATATACTTTCCGAGAAGCAACACATGTAGGAAAAATGGATTACGTCCTGCCGGGCGTTCAAAATGCACGCGAAATAATCAGATGGGCTTATGACGAAAATACCGGGGAAGGCTCCACATCGCAAATATTTGACTTGCAGGATAAATTCATACTGGCAAAAATTAATAAAATACGGAAGGAAGGTACTCCACCTTTGGAGGACATCAGAGACAATATGGAAAAAATAGCACTGGAAAATAAAAAATTTGACATGATTGCCAAAAAACTGCAAGAAGCAGTGTTACAGACTAAATCCCTCGAAAAAGCAGCAGAAAAACTTGAACTTGATTTGCACACAGCCGATGATATTAATTTCCTCTCAACAACCATACCCGGATTTGGAAGAGAACCAAAAGTGATCGGCAAAGCTTTGGCCCTCGAAAAAAACACTATATCAAACCCAATAAAAGGAAACAATGGTGCATACATAATTGAAGTTGTCAAAGAAACCGAGCCGGTTGTCCCTGACGACTTAACCGCTGCACAAAGACAATTGCTGAACAACCTGACCAACAGGGTTGCAAACGAACCCATTAAAGCACTCAAAAAAAACAGTGATATAAAAGACAACCGAACAATGTTTTATTAAAGAAACTATCACAAACCTCCAAAGATCAATCCTAGATATAAGGTCTTTCGTCTTTTTATATCACAACTTCGTTAGCTCTGACCAAAACAGTTAATTAGTGTCTGTCTATAATGTCAAACTTTTTTGATTAACGAATATCGATTACTCACTTAATATTTTATTTTATTTGGTGTTCGTGAGATCTCAATGTTATTCCCTTCGGTCATTGTCTCCCTTTGGTCGGCACGCTAAGTTAACGATTTTTGATTTTAGAAGTTGAGAGAAAATCAGGTGATTATGCCAAACTTCGTGAATCGTAAATCGTTAATCCTTGCTTGCCCCGCCTGCCCCGTAGCGAAGCGTATCGGGGTAGCGAAGCGTACCGGGGTTCTTAAATCAAAAGAAAACATTTTATAGACAGACTCTAATTAACCCTTACATACATTTACTTCGGCTTTCAAATCAAATTATTCTTATAATAGAAAAAAAGCTCATACCCGGATAATTGTTTTTCTATTTACCAAAAAGTTTTGTGCAAACAAACTTTTTTACAAACTCTGTAACTTTTTTTGGCTTATCATCGTCTTAGTACCAAATCAAAAATAAAACGACAAGTTATGAACGGGAATTCAGCTAAATTCGATAATCCTGTTTCGAGCAAACAGCAAAAAGTTTAGCCGAAGGAATAAAGGAAAAAACTGAATCCTGAAAATTATTAATCTTTAAACAAAATATGTATGAAACCCTTATATTTATAAACCACGTATGCAACAATAACAAAACAAGCAATACGAGGGTTCTGTCATACTGATTAAAACAACATTTTTATGATGAAAACATTAAAAACAACTATTCCGGCAGCATTAATTTTTGTGATATTCATTCTTATATCACAAGGGTGCGCAATAAATGGGGTAAACACTTTAAGCGGCGACGGTAATATTGAAACAGTGACTCATGAAATTGACAAATTTGATGTTTTAAAACTGAGCGGCTCGTTTAACGTAATTCTTTCTGAAGGTGAAAAAGAAAACCTTGTTATTGAAACGGACGAAAACCTCCATCAACACATCAATGTAGAAATTAAAAATGATGTGTTACACATTTATTCTGATCGCGATATTGTTCTGAGACCGACAAAGCTTGATATTCATGTTACCTATACCGGTCTGGAAAAAATCATTTCAGCAGGAGCATGTAGGATAACAGCAGATACAACTATCCGTTCTGAGGCATTCACGCTTGAATTAAGCGGGGCGGGCTCCTGTGAGTTAAATATAGAAACCGAAGAGCTGAAAACCAATGTTTCGGGAGCTGCCAGCATTATTCTCACTGGCGCTGCAACCACACATAAAGTCAGTTTAAGCGGAGCCGGCAGCCTGAAAGCAGAAGAACTCATCACCGAAAACACCGTTATTGACCTGAGTGGCGCAGGTGCAGCTACAGTGCATGCTACAGAATCTTTAAATGCCAGCCTCAGCGGTGTAGGATCAATTAAATATACCGGCAATCCGGAAATAAAGCATAAAAATGTCAGTGGAATAGGCATAATAAAAAGTATTGATTAATTTTTTTTAATAAAATAAAATAATGCAACCATATTTAATAATCTAAAATTTAAAAAAATGAAAAAAATAATTTTAATAAAAGCAATTACCACCTTAATTTTTGTCATACCTTTTATGACCGTAGGGCAAACAATAACCAAAGAATTTGAAACAAAACCTTTTACGGGAGTTTCAGCAAGTGATGTTCTTATTGTTTATCTGGCTCAAGCCGATGATTTTTCGGTAAAAATTGAAACGACCGAAGACCAGTTTGACAGAATATCGGTTGATGTTAAAAACAACGTACTTACATTAAATTATGACAGAAGAATTTTCAGGCGTGCAGAAAGAATAAGTGTTTATGTTTCTGCCCCTGTTTATGAAAAAATTATCGCCAGCGGCGATGCGGCAATAAAAGGCACTCACAAATTATCACTGCCAAAGCTCGAACTTATTGCATCCGGTGCTTCCAGCTTAAGTTTAAACCTTGAAACCGAAAAGCTGACATCAACTATTTCGGGCGCATCTAATGTTACATTAAAAGGCAATGCGACAATGCATGAAACAAATGTCAGTGGTGCAGCATATCTGAAAGCATATGAAATGCAAACAGAAAAGACTGTTGCTGTGGGTTCCGGGGCATCTTCTTTGCAGGTGAACGCTTCAGAAGACCTGCAAGCAACGGCTTCAGGAGCATCTTC
Organism: Bacteroidales bacterium; assembly: GCA_003567625.1. Classification (GTDB taxonomy): domain Bacteria; phylum Bacteroidota; class Bacteroidia; order Bacteroidales; family UBA7960; genus PUKZ01. The sequence continues at coordinate 21,535 of PWZB01000180.1, forward strand.
TATAAATTACCAACAGCCACCAAAAGAACAAACATTTGGAATATCCGGTGCCGGAAGCATCAATTTTAAAGGTGACCCCGCCGATGTTGAAGAAACCACACTAAAAGATAAAGATCATAAAGATACTGTAAAAGTTAAAATGGGAGAAAGAGACCTGCTTATAATTAGCGATGAAGAAAGCCGGAGAAAAAAGGTTATTAAAAGAAAAAGCAGATTCCGCAACAACTGGAGTGGCATTGATATGGGAGTGAATGGTTACCTGACCCCCAGCCATTCAATAAGCCTGGACGACGACGATTATTTCCTTGAAATCGACTATCCAAGGTCACTTTCGGTAAACCTGAATATTTTCCAGCAAAATTTTAATTTGATCAGAAATAACGTAGGAATTTTTACGGGCTTTGGTTTTGGTTTCATCAACTACGCTTTAGATAATGATATTATGCTTATACAATACAAAGATAGTATTTCATACAGAGATGGTGCTGATTATGAAGGTTATTTCCCGGATGATTTTAGAAGAAACAGGCTTTCATTGATCCATTTCAATGTTCCTATAATGTTGGAATATCAAACCGCAAGGGCAAGAAAAATTGAACAGTTTCATCTTTCAGCAGGAGTGATAGGCAGCGCAAAATTACGGTCCTACACCAAGCAGGTTTATGATTATGACGGAGAAAGACAAAGAGATAAGATGATTAAAAGCTACCATACAAGACCTTTTAATCTTGATGCAACTGTCAGGATTGGCTGGGGAAGAGTAAACCTGTTTGCAACCTATTCGCTCTTTACGCTATTCAGAAGTGATAAAGGGCCGGAGCTTCATCCATTCAACGTTGGAATAAGCCTGGTTAGCTGGTAAGTATTTTTTTTTATTTTTGTACAAATTTAAGGTAAAAAACGGCTATTGTGCCACAATACCACAACAGCCTGTTTTTTACTTTTTTATCCAACAGCTCACGGCAAAAATCAGATTCTATGTCAGGACACAGTAAATGGTCAACTATAAAAAGAAAAAAGGCGGCAATGGACGCTAAGCGTTCAAAGATGTTCTCGTCTGTAGTGAAAGAAATTACCATAGCCGTCAAGGAGGGTGGCTCTGACCCGGATGCAAACCCGCGCCTGCGCCTTGCAATAGCTAACGCAAAAGGTGTAAATATGCCGAAAGATAACATCCAGAGAGCTATCTCAAAAGCAGGCGACAAAGACGCTGCAAGCTTCCAGGAAGTAACATATGAAGGATACGCACCATACGGCGTTGGTGTTTACATTGAATGTCTTACCGATAACATACAACGCACGGTTGCTTCAATACGCTCTAACTTAAACAAATACAACGGCAAACTCGAAACTCACGGCGCACTCAATTTTATCCTCGACAGAAAAGGTGTATTTACTTTACCAAAAAAAGACCTCGACGAAGAAAACTTCATAATGGAAGTAATTGATGCCGGCGCTGAAGAAATTGAAACCGAAGGCGACTACTTTACGATATATACCGCCATGGAAGATTTCGGTTCAATGCAAAAGAAACTCGAAGAAATGGGTCTTGAAGCCGAAAGCCAGGAACTGCAAAGAATACCAAAAACAACAGTCAAACTTGATAAAGAGCAGGCAAAACATGTCCTGAAACTGATTGAAGCTTTTGAAGAGGTCGATGATGTGCAAAACGTATTCCACAATATGGAACTTACTGATGAGATTATGGAGGAGATGTAGGAATGTGATGATGGGATGATTTGATGATTTGATGATTTGATGATGAGATAATAGGATAATGAGTGGAGGAAGGGATCAGGTTGAGTCGTTTAGTCGTTGAGTTATTTTAAGTTTCAAGTGTTAAAATTAATAAAATACAGCATTAGCGTTTCGTTATAAATTAAACAATTTCAGTTGATTATAATTTTGTTCTTTGAAATAATTGTAGATTATGTTTTTCAAACAGCTGATAAAGAGGCTCTTTGTCAAAAATGTTTATGCTTAAAATCTGTAAAATTTCGTAGATAGATTGAGTTAATTGGAGTTTTTTTCTCATTATTAAAACAATCACATAAACAGAAATTGCAATCCAGATTTGTGTTTTTACCGCATTTGGGCTATTTCCCCAAAAAGACTTTATCTTTAAGTGTTGTTTTATCCATTTAAAAAAAGTTTCAATTAACCATCAATGCTTATAAAGTGTTGCTATATCAGATGCTTTAAGTTTAAAATTGTTAGTTAAAAAAGTTAAAGTTTTATTAGTTTCTTTATCATAATACTTTATCCTGCGAATCTTTTCAGGATAATCTTTTGAAGCATAGAACCCATTTAGTTTTATTGTTTGGTCGCATTTAACCCCTGTTGTTTTATCAACTTTTGCAGAATACATACGTTCAAACTTTAGATTCTTTTTGGCTCTAATAATAAAGTATGCTTCGGTTAAATGTATTCGATAAAGCCTTGCTGGTATGCATTTTAATAGCTGCCTTAGTTTTACGAAACTTAGCCCAGGGATACAAACTTAAGCAAAGGTCAATGATAGAAGAATCAATAATGAAAACATTTTTTTTAATGTCTACTTCAAGTTGGTCATCACCTTCATAAAGTATTTTTGCCTTAGCAATAAGCAATAGAGCAAAATCTTGATAAATACGCCAATCACGATTTTCATTAGCTTTGCTTAATGTTGATTTACTTATTGCACTACCAATACCAAGATGGTATAATTTTTTTGAATTAGCTTTAATACAAATGATAGTATCTGACAAACTTTCTCTATGTGTAAGTTGACCAAAGGCCATACAAAGAAACTGTTTCCAACAGCTAAAGTATTTTACTTTGTAATCGCCATTATATTTTTTGACTAACTTTATAAATTCATTATGCGAAACAAACTCAAATATTTGAGCAAAAACATATTTTCCCTGATTCATAATATAGTTTTGTTTTTAGGCAAAACTATATTATCAAATCATTTTAACACAGAAAATGCTGTACACAGTATCTACAAAGGATTTCAAAGAACGTATTAAAAAACATCAAAACAGTAGTGATAAAAATAAAAAACCTAAATTAACAAAGAATTTTAAATATATGTTCCAAAACATGTTAATATAAAGGCATTCAGAAGAGTATTGTTGCTATTCCAGTTTTTGCGTGTTAAGAGGTATACA
>PWZB01000074.1 GCA_003567625.1 Bacteroidales bacterium
GAGAAAACGCTGGTTATCTGGCGCGACCTGGATGAGCACGACAACGTCTCTTTAAATGAGTTCTTCGGGAAAATGCAGTTCAGCACCAAAGACAGCGAATTCGACCGCATTTATGTGAACGGAGACAACAACCTCCAAAACCTGAAAAGCGACGAAGAGCAGTGGAAGGTTTCTCTAATTGAGGAAGAGTTTCACAAGCGCATGTTTGATGTCCAAGAATTATAAGCTTAATGGCTTATATTTGTTAATTATAAGTCAAATAACTTATAATTATGCGTTATAAGCTATTTGGCTTTTAAGCTGGCGCTATTAGCTAAAAGCCTTATAATCTTTGAACTCGCAAATCAACTATAAAACAATATGTTACGATCTGTACTTACCGGCGATATAGAGTCATCTACACGAATGAGTGAGGATGAACTAAAGCATATTCTTAAGGTAGTAAGAGATGAGGTAGTGGAGCTCGAAAAGCAGCAAATACTCTCGGAAACAGAATTTTATCGGGGTGATAGTTTTCAGGTACTGGTAAACCGGCCGGAGGAAGCTCTGAGGGCGGCATTGATAGTGAAAACTGCTGTGAATAAAATGGTAACCGATAAAAGCTTGGGTAAACGGTCTAAAAAAATGCACGATGTAGCAGTTTCTATTGGTCTTGGTGAAGTATCTGAAAAGAGCGGTGCTAATACACAAAACGCCAGGCCGTATATTTTATCGGGCAGAGGGCTGGATCTTTTAAAGGAAAAGAAATTAACGCTGGGCCTGTTTTCAGGCGACAAAGAAAACGACATTACCTATCGGACTATATTTGAATTTTACCACTGGATAATGAAACAATGGTCGGTTTCATCAGCAGAGCTTGTTTATCACAAATTGCAAAATAAAACCGAGCAGCAAATCGCGCCGCTGCTGGGCATCAGTCAGTCCGCTGTAAATCAGCGCTCCCGTGCTGCTTGCTGGAATGGTTTGGAACAGCTATTAAGCCACTATAAAGAAATCGGGGTAACTAAGTATGGTTGAGATTTGGCGCGTGCTCATACCGTTGTTGCTGGCTCATCTGCTGGTCGATTTTTTTCTTCAAACAAAGAAAATGGTGGAAGGAAAAAGCAAAGAGCAGTGGAAGTCGCCGGTATTGCTGCTTCACAGTTTGTTGGCCGGAGTTTTAGCCTATGTTTTAACAGCACTCTGGCATGCCCACACCATTTTCTGGTTAACAGCACTTAGCCACTGGTTGATCGACTATTGGAAAAGTTCACGAAAAGATCCGGATAAACCCATTTTCTTTTGGGCAGACCAGTTGATGCACCTTTTTGTAATTGCAGCGCTTACCGTATGGTATACTGGAACTGGTGCGTGGATTGCACTCTGGAACGAAGTGCCGGTAATGCAATCGGCAGTTATCTTGCTGGGCTTTTTATTTTTGATGAATCCCTGCAGCATAATCATTCAAAAAATAATGTCGCGCTGGAAGCTGAAAGAAGGTGTCGAGTTGCCAAAGGCGGGGCATTACATCGGCGTGATGGAGCGGGTGCTTATACTGATATTTCTATTGCTGCAACAATATGCTGCAATTGGTTTGTTGATTACAGCAAAGTCAATATTGCGGTTCGGAGGAAATAATAGCAAAGAAAGAATGGAAACCGAATACATCCTTGCAGGAACACTGTTGAGCTTTACGCTGGCTGTTTTCACCGGAATTATCGTAACACTTGTATTATAATGGCAAAACAAAAGAAGATTCATCTGTCTAAAACACTTGTCCTGAACAGGTATATGCTCTCTTTGTTCGGCGTAACCGGGTTTGAAGCCCTCGCTGAGCACCTCAGGGATTCGGTGCTGGAAGGGCGGGATGAAAACAATATTTCGAAGTTTCATCATCAGCTGAAAATGCGCATGTACGGCAGTGATATGCTAACTCCTGATCAGCTGTTGAAATACGACGAGAACATTACACGGCACACGCAACGCATCAACCAAAAGCGAAAAAACTCCATAGAGTGGAAGTATTTTCAGTATTTGAGCCTGCTCTTTACCGAAATTTATCTTGATAAGTATTTCCGCAGCCGTGAAAATTTACTTGATGAACTCAATGATTATCTGGATAGATGGAATAACCCTTTGGATACCGGTGTTCCAACCGAAACGAGCCATGTTTTTACGCCATTTGCCTACAGCGATTTAAACAAACTTGCTTTTTGGAATGCTACCGGTTCGGGCAAAACGCTGCTGATGCATGTAAATATCCTGCAATTCGAATATTGGAGGAAAATGAATAAGCATCCGGATACGCCGAATATCCTTCTTGTAACCCCGAACGAGGGGTTGTCGGCCCAGCATTTGGCCGAGTTTGAACAGTCTGATTTACCTGCATACATGTTTAGCAGTAAAACCGGGAGGATGTTTGCATCGAAAGAGATTAGCATAATAGAAATTTCCAAGCTGGCTGATGAAACAGGCGATAAGACCATCGATCATGCTGCTTTTGAAACCAAGAATCTTGTACTTATCGATGAAGGGCACCGGGGCGTTGCAGGTGATGCCTGGAAACGCCGCAGGGACTACCTTAGCAGTGATGGATTCGCGTTTGAGTATTCAGCTACTTTTGGCCAGGCTGTAGCGGCTACCTCATCTAAAAAAAGAAAAGAAAGCCTGCTTAACGAGTATTCCAAAACCATACTTTTTGACTACAGCTATCGCTATTTCTATAAAGACGGGTATGGAAAAGATTACCATATACTAAACGTACCTGATGTAACGCACAAAGAATTTATAAGGAAATACCTGACCGGTGCTCTTCTAACCTATTACCAGCAGAAACTGATTGCATCCGGCCATCACGCAATTACCCGGAATTTCAACATAGAAAACCCGCTTTGGGTATTTGTGGGTGGTACAGTTACGCAAACACTTAGCAAGTCTGAAAAAGCCGATATTCCGCTTATCCTTCACTTTTTTGCTACATTTATCAAAGACTCCGCAGTTTCCATAAGTTATTTACAGCAGCTTCTTGATGGCGAAGATGGTATTCTGGACCAGGCGAACAGGTCTATATTTAAAACTTTTTTTAACTATCTGCGCAAATCAGGGCAAACGGCGGAAGAGTTATACGGCGACATTCTGAAACAGGTTTTTAACGCTGAGGTGGCCGGGGCGCAATTGTATGTCGATAATCTGAAAGGAATAGACGGTGAGCTGGGTATTCGTGTTGGTGATCAGGAATATTTCGGGATTATCAATATCGGTGATGACAGCAAGCTGTTTAAACTGCTTCAGGAAGACAAGATACCGGGAGTGGAAAAAGATTTTAGCAATTCTCTGTTCAGAAACATAAACGAAGACGGAAGTAAAATAAATCTCCTTATCGGAGCAAAAAAGTTTAGCGAGGGGTGGAGTTCTTGGCGGGTTAGCACTATGGGCTTGATGAATGTAGGGCGTACAGAAGGCTCACAAATCATTCAGCTTTTCGGCAGAGGAGTACGACTTAAAGGCTTAAACTGGAGCCTGAAACGATCCGGAGAGCTTGATGTTAATCAGAGGCCGGAAAGCAGGATACCAAAGGAAATCGCATATCTTGAAACCCTGAATATATTTGGAATACGCTCGGAGTATATGGAGCAGTTCAAAAGCTTTCTGGAAGAGGAGGGATTACCTAAAAATGACGGATCCTTCACTACCATACAGCTTCCGGTAATGCCAAACATAGAGCTGGATAAGGAAAGGCTAAAAATACTTACCGTGAGAGAAGGGGTGGATTTCAAGAAAGACAGAACCGCTGTGCTAAAAAAGCCTGCCGACCTGAAGTGGATGAGTGTAGAGCTGGACTGGTACCCCAAGGTGCAGATACTACAGGCAGGTAAAAACTACCACGCAACAGCTGTAGATGATGCGGTTGCACACAAAATTGATTCACAGCACCTGGCCTTTATGAACTGGGATGAGATTTGGTTTGAGTTGCAGCGATATAAATATGAAAAATCCTGGTACAACCTGTCGATCTCCCGGGATATCCTACCTGAAATAATGGCTAACAGCAGTTGGTATAATTTGTATATACCTGAAGATACTCTTGAGCCCGACAGCTTCAGTAAAGTTGCCATATGGCAGGAAATCGTGATTGCATTGCTCAAAGCGTATATTACTCGCTTTTATAATACTGAGAAATCCGGCTACCTGAGCAAGAATATGAAAACAGCCATTCTGGATATAAGCCATCCTAACTTTTTTGATTACTACGAAGTAGCGATAGAAGAAAGCCAGGAGCGGATTATCGAGAATGTAAGCAAGGCTGCAGAGCTGCTCCGTGAAAATACGTTCAAAGCTGAAGAGACGATAAAAATTGGCCCGGAGTTTACGGTCTTCGATTTTTTGAATCACCTATATAAACCACTGCTTTACCTGGATGAACGCCGCTACAGAGATGTAATATCTATAAGTCAAACATTTCTGAACAGAGGGGAATTGCGGTTTGTCAGGGATTTGCAGGAATGGTACACCAGGAACAGTACATCGCTTAAAGGAAAAAAGCTATTTCTTTTACGCAACCAGTCAAGAAAAGGGGTCGGTTTTTTTGAATCACACGGTTTTTACCCGGACTTTCTGTTATGGCTCGTCGATGCAAATGCTGAAATGCAGCATATAGCATTTATAGATCCCAAAGGCCTTAGACAAGTAAACGGCTTTGAACACCCTAAAATGAGTTTTTACAGTACTATAAAAGATACAATTCAGGAGCGAATTGAAGACAAGGACATCAATTTGAGTTCATTCATAATATCAGTAACCGCATTTGCAGAAATTAAGCATTGGCAGGGTGGAAATACGGTTAATATGTTCAACGACCGTAATGTTTACTTCATTGAGGAACAAAAAGGGTCGTATGTGGAAGAGATTTTACGGAAGATGGTGATGTGAAGGAGCATATTGGCAGAAGATGAATTGCCAGGCCTGTAAATGTGGCACATGCTTTGTACATATTGGTTTTAATCCTGCCAATTTAACAAGTGTAAACCAAGATTACATTTAGGCGCGTTTTTTGTAAACATTTTGGGGAATAATAACTAATAATTTAATCCCAAAATATCATGAGTGAATCATCATCACATAAAAGAGCAAAGAGTAAAGCTGCTGGGGCATCAGGACAAACAGAATCTCCAATTTCAAGAGGTAGACGTCTTGATGCTGTCAGTAGAGGTAAGGCAACTGAAATTGAGCGAAGTGGCACTAAAGCAGGGCTTGGCAAAGCGGTAGGTCGTCTTAAAGATAGTGGAAAGCCTAAAAAGGTTTTAGTTGTTCCGCAAAAAGATATACCTAAGGCTGTTGATAGTATGAAGTCCAGGGGTGTAGGTGGTACCGTAAAGAATATGTCAGGAACGAAAAGAGTTTCAATACGAAAGAAGAAATAAATTAACAAAAGCAGGCGGTGAAGTAGCCGTTGAGTTCGTTTAATTCCAATGCCTTACTTGGCATTTGCTGTCTGAGTAGTCAGATGGTGAGGAACATTTGACAAATGCAAGTTCCGCACGTAGCTAATGTTACCGGGAGCAGGCATTCTAATATGTTCTGGATGTTATGTGAAATCATATCCAATGTGATCTTGATGTAATATAACAACAATATTCCTAAATCGAGGGGTGGTACACTTAGCTTTATTAGCAAAGGGAACCGTGGTATGCACGGGCTCAACATGATTATTTCTAAGGCTCGCCCCTAACCGCCTGCTTTTATTTTTATCATTATGAAGAAAGAAGTTCAAGAGAAATACCCCTGGTTTAAAGTTAAAGGCTATCCGCATATCGGATTGCCACTTAGCTATTCTGATGCAGAACATGTTGCTGGGTATGTGCAGGATTCTGAAAAAATTAAAGCCCACGCATTTAAGCCTTTTATCTTCAGAGAGACAAAAGTTCGTAAATATCGAAGGAAATTAGACGAATTTGGTCACACTCTTGATGAAAGGCTGCCGGGAGAGAAAACGAGACCAATAAACTATGCCAACCATTTTGATGCCCAGATTTACAGTTTTTACGGGCACTTGCTGAATAAACGATATGAAGACCGTTTAAAGAAGCTTGGAATATCGGAATGTGTGACAGCCTATAGATGCATACCAAGAGAGGATGACCCAAATAAAGGGAAGTCTTCGGTACATTTTGCAAAAGAAGCATTTGATGCAATTAAAAATTTCCCTGAAGATGAATGTTGCGTGCTTGTAATTGATATTTCTTCCTTCTTCGATTCATTGAACCATACATACTTGAAACAGAAATGGGCTGACATTTTACATGAAGGCTCCAATTTGCTTGAGCCGGATCACTATAATCTATTCAAAAGCCTAACTCGCCCATCGTATATTCATGAGCACCAAATTTTCAATCAGTGTAAGGATGAGATTTGGGTTAAAAAAAGAAGTGGAGGGTATCGGCAGAAACGAGTTACCAATAAAAAGTTTCTTTATGAGAATGATGCCGTAGCATTTTGCAA
>PWZB01000012.1 GCA_003567625.1 Bacteroidales bacterium
AAAAAAATGCATTTTACAGCTTTCAATTTTCAACTTTCAGCTTTACATAAGAACCAATACTCATAGAATATTAAAAAAACTTATAAAACTCACAAATTATGATGTCAGAAATAAACAAAAAAATGGCAGTTGAAAACAAGATGGATGGATATGAAAATATTGATTTATTTAACCAGGAGAAGCTTAAATCATTAATATCAAATTATAAATCAATTCTGAAAACTGTCGGTGAAGATCCTGACCGCGAAGAGTTGCTGAAAACACCTGAGCGCGTGGCAAAGTCCATGCAGTTTTTAACGCACGGCTATGACATTGACGCCAGGGAAATTCTTCTCAAATCGATGTTTAAGGATGATTACAAGCAAATGGTAATTGTAAAGGATATTGAAATTTTTTCCCTGTGCGAACATCACTTGCTGCCTTTTATCGGCAAGGCACATGTAGCTTATATTCCAGACGGTTACCTTGTCGGGTTGAGCAAGATACCGCGTGTGGTTGATGCCTATGCAAGGCGTTTGCAGGTTCAGGAAAGGCTTACCAAACAAATAAAAGAGTGTATCCAGGATACTCTTAATCCTATTGGTGTTGCCGTGGTCATTGAAGCGCACCACTTGTGTATGATGATGCGCGGGATACAAAAACAAAACTCCGTATCCACCACATCGGACTTTACGGGAGCTTTTATGAATAACGATAAAACACGTGCCGAATTCATTCATCTGCTCGGCTCAAAGTTACACTAAATAGTGTCTGTCTATAAAGTCTAACTTAAATTTAAAAAAGCACCAAATAGCAAAATATAAATAACAGTTTTCAAATAACAAATCTCAAACAAATTTCAATTATCAAATTTTCAATGACCTAAACAAACCCGAATTTGTAATTTGATAATTGAATATTGGGATTTATTTGTTATTTGCAATTTGTTATTTGATTTTTGTTATTTCATTATTCAATTATAGATAAATGTTCGACTTTATGGACAGACACTAAATAGTGGTTGTCCATAAAGTTGAACCTAATTCTATAAAAGCACCAAAATACAAATAAGCACCAAATAACAAGAACCAAATAACTGCCGGGCGGAGCGAGACTAAGTTTATCCCGATTCTTTTCGGAGAACACATATAAAATTAAACATTATGTGAGTAAATAAATTCCAAAAATCAATTTTCAAAACTCCAAACCAATCCGTCTTGTTTTGGTAATTGATATTTCGAAAATTGGAATTTATTTGAGATTTGTTATTTGATTTTTGTTATTTGTTCGCGTATTATATAATTTATTAGGTGTTCACGAGCTCGTTTCACTCGGTTGAGATTTGTTATTTCATTATTCAATTATAGATAAATAGTGAATGCTTTATATACCTCGCAAAAACCGCAAAATTAAATTCACACAATTAATCTCATAAAATTCATAACTTTGCGGCTTGTTTAGCAGAAAAATTTTACCAACAAACTTTTATAAGATATGAACAAAGCTTATGTTTTTCCCGGTCAGGGTGCGCAATATCCGGGAATGGGCAAAGACCTTTATGATAAATCGAAACAGGCACGACAGATGTTTGAGAAAGGAGATGAGATTCTCCGATTTAATATTACGGATATTATGTTTGAGGGATCGGATGAGGATTTGCGGCAGACAAAGGTTACTCAGCCTGCCATTTTTCTTCATTCCGTGATTCTTGCAGCGACTATGGGCAATGATTTTGATCCGGCTATGGTTGCCGGTCATTCGCTTGGTGAGTTTTCGGCTCTTGTTGCAGCCGCTGCAATATCATTTGAGGATGGGCTGCAATTGGTTTATAAAAGAGCTATGGCTATGCAAAAGGCTTGTGAGGCAGAGCCTTCGGCTATGGCTGCCATTATAGGGCTGGATGATAAGACGGTTGAAGATGTTTGTCAGTCTGTAAATGAAGTAGTGGTTCCGGCAAATTACAATTGTCCCGGTCAGCTGGTAATATCAGGTTCAACAGAGGGCGTGGATAAAGCCTGTGAAAAACTAAAAGAAGCAGGGGCTAAGCGTGCATTGCCCTTAAAAGTGGGAGGGGCTTTCCATTCACCATTGATGGAACCTGCAAGGGTTGAACTGGCTGCAGCTATTAATGCCACAAATATTGACAAACCTATATGCCCCGCATATCAGAATGTAAATGCAAAACCGGTGATGAACCCGCCTGATATCAGGAAAAACCTGGTAGCCCAGTTGACAAGCCCTATACTCTGGACACAAACAATGCAAAACATGATAAATGACGGTGCTCAAAAATTTATCGAAGTAGGACCGGGAACAGTATTGCAAGGATTGGTCAAGAAAATAAATAACGAAATTGAAACGGAAAGCGCTCAATAGTTATTAATCGCTCTATTCTAAATATCGGTTGATTTGAAAAAAATAACTATGTTTGACATTGAACACGGTGATTAAGTTCAAAATCCCAAGCTCAAAATCCAAAATAAATCCCAACTCTAAAATTCAAAAATTCAAAGATGGTCTCATAATAAGTTTCATCAATGTCAAAAGAAACTCCCGGTTATTTATGACAAGAAATATGAATGAACTTGGAATTTTTGGGATTTGGGATTTACCCCGTTAAATGTTTTTTTATTTAACTGGGTGGATTTTGAACTTTGAATTTTATTCAACATGATTTCTAAAAACATAATTTTTTAAATTTATCAATCATTTATTAGAATAGAGCCATATTAATTAAAATAACAAAATAATGTTCCACATCATACTTTTTATAGCCGGTTTCGTACTGCTTATTTATGGCGCAAAGTGGCTTGTTGATGGTGCATCTTCGTTGGCAAGGAAATTCAGGGTTTCCAGTATTGTGATCGGCTTGACCATAGTATCACTGGGCACCTCTTCACCCGAGCTTGTGGTAAATTTGGTTGCCAGTATAGAGGGCAATGCAAATGTAGCTATGGGCAACATACTGGGCAGTAACATTTCTAACATTCTTCTGATCCTTGGTGTTTCTGCATTTATATACCCGCTGGTTATTAATAAAAATACACAATATAAAGAAATACCACTTGCTTTTTTAGCCGCTGTTATTTTGGGTGTTGTTGCCAATGATACGTTAATAGACGGAATTTCCGAATCATTGATACGCCGCAGCGATGGCATAGTACTGGCATCTTTTTTCATACTCTTCATGTATTATACTTTCAGCATTTCAGGGCATAAAGAATCGCAAGACATGCCTGTTGTTAAAATTTTTTCGTTTTGGAAATCGCTGTTATTGATACTTGCAGGAACCGGCGGTTTGGTTATAGGTGGAAAATGGGTTGTTGATGGTGCAGTAAAAATTGCATTATTTGCCGGCATGCGTGAAGCCACCATAAGCCTTACAATTGTAGCAATAGGAACTTCATTACCCGAGCTTGCCACATGTGTCGTTGCCGCCCTGAGACGTAATACGGATATCGTTATCGGAAATGTGATCGGTTCAAATATATTTAATATATTCTTTGTACTTGGTATAAGTAGTGTTATTAAACCAATACCTTTTGATAAAGCATTGAATTATGATATAGGGGTTGGTATTATTGCCCCGGCACTGCTTTTGTTATTTCTTTTTTTCCCGGGAAGGCGAGTGATATCAAAATGGCAAGGAGCTGTTTTTATTTTGTTATATGTTGCCTACATTACTATACTTGTAATAAAGGATTTGCAATGATACTGTTTTATCGGTTAGTTTTACAGCTAAAAAGGGGGGGGGTATAATAAAATAAGCTAAACAATATATTTTTATAATTTATCAAAAATATAGGTTTTATTATGCGGGGAAAGTTTTTTCAGGAATAAGTTAACGAAGGGCAGGTTGCCTTAAAGCAAATGGTTCATCAGGTTTCCTGACTCAACTAATTTTGCAAGTGGTGGTTCATATAGTGCTTTTTCTAGAAGCTCAAATTGCTTTTTATTGTGAATGTCTGTACCCAAGAAGTTCACCATTCCAAGGTTTATCAGATTATCTGCTATTTTTCTTGTCGGAAACGAATGTTTTTCGGCGAATGTTGAAATGTTAAGCTGAAAATAGACATCCCTGTCTTTAAGTTTTTCAAATTTTGAAAAATCATCACACCAATAGACATATCGTTCAGGGTGCGCCAAAATTATTTTATATCCTTTAATATGAATCCGGAATATAATTTCGTATATATTATTAGGTTCGGTAAAGTATGGCAGTTCCAGAAGGATGTAATTATCTCCCATTGTTAGCGCATCATATTTTTCCAGGTGTTCCAGGAGACCTTCATCCAATAGATATTCGGCTGCAGCGGTTATTTCTGTTTCCGGGTTTTTCTTTATCAGCTCTTTTTTAAGTTTTTCTTTAGTATTAATTATGATTTGCGGTGTGTTTTTATAAATATCTGACATTATATGCGGGGTAGCTATCAATTTACGATATCCAAGGCCTGCAAGCTGTTGCACCATTTGAGTTGAGGAAGACATATCGTAGGCACCGTCATCTATACCGGGAAGGATATGCGAGTGCATGTCAACTTCAAGTAAAGATAAGTCAACAGGGCTTTTCAGTTTTTTACTTTTGAACATATTTGAAATTAAAGACATAATATCAGTTTTTGATATCAGCGGTATATTTTTCTTTAAACCATTTGAATGTTACCTCAAGTCCTTTTTTGATATCAGCCGAAGGGTTGTATCCCAGCAGGGATTTAGCCATTGATATATCGGCTAATGAGTGTCTGATATCTCCGGGGCGTTCTTCACAATAATGTGCTTTAATATTGGAGTCGGTTATGGAGCATATAATATTGAAAAGTTCGTTAACGCTGTATTTTTGTCCGAAAGCTATATTAAAAACTTGTCCGAATATTTTAGGGTTGTCAGCAAATAATGCTTTAATATTTGCATTGACGGCATTTTCGATAAATGTAAAATCTCTTGATTGTTCACCGTCGCCGTATATTGATGGGTGTTCATTTTTAAGCACGGCAAGCATAAACAATGGAATAGCGGCGGCATATGGTCCTTCGGGGCTTTGCCGGGGGCCAAAAATGTTAAAATACCTCAATCCTAAAATTTCCATATTATATGTTTTAGCAAAAACATCGGCATAAAGCTCATCAACGCGTTTGCTGACCGCATATGGTGAAAGCGGTTTTCCTATGACATTCTCTTTTTTCGGCAGTTCCGGGCTGTCGCCATAAACACTCGAAGAACTGGCATATATAAAACGTTTGACTTTGCAATCTTTGGCTGCAGCCAACATATTGATAAAACCTGTGACATTGGTATTGTTTGTTCTTAAAGGTTCGTTAATTGAACGCGGAACGGATCCCAGTGCGGCCTGGTGTATCACGAAATCAATATTTCGGCACACTTCCTTACATGTATCTAACCGGCTGACGTCACCTTCAATAAATTCAAAATTATCGTATAAAAAAAACGGAGCAATATTTTGACGAAAACCTGTTGATAAATTGTCTAATGCGATAACTTTACCTGCTTTGTATTTCAACAGGTATTCCACAATATGAGATCCGATAAACCCGGCACCTCCTGTTACCAGGAAGTTGTACCCGTCAAGGTCTTTATTATGAAAAGGTTGGTTATACATTTTATATTATCTTTTTACGTATTGTTGTTCATAATATTTTAAATATTCGCCTGATGTCAGGTTCTTGAGCCACTTTTTATTTGAAAGATACCAATCAACTGTTTTTTCGAGGCCTTCTTCAAACTTATGTTCAGGCTCCCAGCCCAGTTCTTTTTGTATTTTTGAGGCATTTATGGCATATCTCATATCATGTCCTGCACGATCTTTTACAAATGTTATTAATGTTTCCGAACTTCCTTTCTGACGCCCTAGTTTATGATCCATTATACGGCAAAGTAATTTCACCAGGTCAATATTTTTCCATTCATTGTGTCCGCCAACATTATATGTTTCACCCGGTTTACCTTTCCGGCATACCAGGTCAATAGCTTTAGCATGGTCTTCCACATAAAGCCAGTCACGTATGTTTTCACCTTTACCATAAACAGGTAATGACTTTTTGGTTATAATATTATTGATAAACAGAGGAATTAGTTTTTCGGGAAACTGGTTGGGTCCGTAGTTATTAGAGCAATTAGATATAATAACAGGCAATTTGTATGTGTTGTAATAAGCTCTGACGAAGTGATCGCTTCCGGCTTTGGAAGCTGAGTAGGGGCTGCGTGGATCGTATGGCGTTGTTTCAGTGAAAAATCCATCTTTCCCAAGAGAGCCGAAAACCTCATCGGTGCTGATATGATAAAAAAGCTTGCCGGTAAAATCATTTTGCCATACTGCACGTGAAGCATTTAACAGGTTTACCGTACCTAAAATATTAGAGTAAACAAACTCCG
>PWZB01000047.1 GCA_003567625.1 Bacteroidales bacterium
ATTATGAGCTGTCAAAATTTGCGAGTAGTCAGGCAGAGCCATCTTGACATATTTAGAAAGTTCATTCTTATGTTTTGCAACCAGATACAATTCTTCAAAAACAGGGACCAGCACATCAATCTTTAAATCTTTGATCTTGGCAATCAGACAATTAATAAATTCCCTTTGAGCACTGAATGGAGAGGGATAGATAAAATATCCAGAAGAGTATCTAGAATAAAAAGACATGGAGCGTGGGACAAAGTCAGCGCAAAGAACCCTGCGCTCTTCGGATGCAAGACTTCGCAAAATATTATAAGCTATCCTGTTTTTGGCGTTTGTTACGAGCACTCGCATAGAAATATCTATACTGTTTTTTCCGGTGTTGAAATCAAACGATTTTTGTAAAAACTAGGAATGCAGGAATTTTTTGAGCTGACAACTATAAAAAACGATTCTTCTTTTACAATAAATTGGTCTTACTTCTATCTTTCAGACGATTCATACTATAGACAAATATTTTGTACAGATTCTTCTGTTTTGCGTAAACTTTTCTTGCAAACCTCGACAGTACAGAAACCGGTTTTTCAACATATACCGTCGGATGGTTTATAGATCCAAAACTTTTTTTGAATTTGGCGATACTGGGAATATCACCACCAAGCATATCATAACTGATAAAACCCGATTCTTTTAGTGTCTCAATAATAAACCACTGCAAAAGATTATTCGTGCCAAGATTTGAATAATTTCTAAACGAGGCACCATCCAGATAATAGGCTTTATCCCGATGCATTAAAACGATTGCCCCTGCAACCGCATCTCCACCTAAGTTTTTTACCATAAAGATTTTTCCAAAGCCCTTTTTGATTATCGACGAATATAAATCCTGATAATATTCTTTTTCAAGAAGTGGGGGCAGCCTTTGGCGGGCATACACTTCTCTGCTCATTTCATAGTATGAATCAAGCATGCTTCCGTTTGAAACTTCAGTAGCGACCAAGTTGCTTTTGATGGCCTTTCTAACCATATTTCTGGTTTTTTGACCGATTCCTTTCCATAACAGTTGTTCGTCTTTTGAAAGATCGATGCGAAAGGACTTTTTTTCCTTTACCGCATATCCTTGACTTACGAAATGATTATTGTAATCTGAATGATCAAAAGAAGCTCTAAAAAAATCTATACCTTCTTTCTTTAAGAACCTGTCAAACGACGGTATAATCAAATCTATGCATTCCTTCTCTTTAATGGCAAAACCCATATATGGATTATTTTCTGCGATTAACGGCGAGCCGGCTATTTTGAAAAAACCGTACTTCCTTTCAAATAGTGGCAAGACTCCGACGATATTCCCGGAGTTAACAATAAAGACTCTTTTCAGCTTCAATTGAAATCTTTTCTCAATAAAAGACAACCAATCATTCGTATGGAAAAAAGTTGCGGAAGGTATCGCATCAATAGCATTCTCCCAAAAACGCATTTCTTCAGTACCTTTCAAGACACTAAATTCATATCCTGGATTCATGATCTATATCTTGGCTTGTGACTGTTAGAGTTATAAATTTTATAACTGATATAATATTTTACTCATACTACAATTTTTAGCCATGAATGAACAAGAAGACGCAAGTCTGCTCCGAAAAATATTTTGCATGTGATCAATCAGCGCTCATGTCGAGCACACAAATCTAAAGCACTTGACCACCATACACCTGTGAAACACCATTAAGATAGAAAAAAGAATCTCTATCTGACTAATTTTAGAAAAACAGGTAGTAAACTTCTAATGAAGTTTGCGGGCTATCAATGGCTTGGATCTAAATACACCAAAAATTTTTCTATATCTGACACTGCCTACCATCCTAAAGCCTGCTTTCTCCATCCCCCTGATTGATTTAAAGTTTGCAGGGTCAACACACATATAAACAGATAAAATTTTTTGTTTTTCCAGGTAATCCATTAGTTCACCAAGCACTTTTGGATAAATGCCTTTACCTCTTGAGGAGCGCATCGTTAAACAATACTTAATCTCAACCTCATTCTTTCCGAGAGAAAGAAGCCTATTGTAATGGTGATGCCTATATATCCAACTTATGTGATGAATGCCTGTTTCGTTCTTTGCAATAAAAAAGTCTTCTACTCCATCTAATTTGTGACAGTGAAATTCGGGTGCACTAAGATTTAATTCTTGAATCATTTTTTTAAGTTCTTTTAGTTTTCCTTTTTCAATCCGGATTCCGTTGATTGACGGTACTACCGGCCTGCAGCTACTATCAGTATTTGCTTTGTAGATAAGATATTTATCATCTAAAAAGAGAGTCTTTTTAAGAAATTTGAAGAACATACCAGAAGAGAAACCCTGAAGGGTTGATCTCATCATTACACCCCATCGTCCCATGATAACTACCTATGAAAGTTTAGGGATTTCTTTTTTCTCTTCAAAAGAATATATCATTTCTGGGCCTCATTATATATTTTTATTCATATTAGCATTATTGTTTCAGCCAAAAAAATAAATAAAATAATGATCAGGGAATTTGTTTTTACTGATTAAACTTTTGCAAAAATCTTTTTTGTGACACTGACGATTCTGTCAAGATCTGGCTCTTTAAGGCACGGATGGACAGGTAAATGCAATGTGTGTTCCGATAGAAACTTAGCTTTCGGGCAATCCGCATCCAAGCCAAGCACCTCGGGCAAAAAAGGGTAGAGTATTGGTGCATCAACATTTTCTTCGTAAAAAGATCTGCTTGCTTTGACAAGCTTATCATAGCTATAGTCAGCAAACAAAACAGGCAACCGAAGCATCGGATAGGACAAGGAATCCGGAGGAAACTTCAAAGGGCTATACGACAGACCTTTCATAATTTTTCTTGTATTTGCAATCCGCTTTGAATTAAACATCTTAATTTTTTCAAACTGCGCTATGCCAATGCCTGCCTGTATATTTTGTATGCGATTAAAGTTGCAGGCCATACCAGTATTCTTTTGTTTTTCCCTTTCAGCATGCGCCCTGTGGTTTTGAAATTTACTTATCTTATTATACGCTTTTACTACCGTCGCAAAGTACAGGCCCTTGTTAACATAAAGCATGCTTTTAAAAAGCTTTACCACCTTATCTTTGTTATCGCGACTGGCAACAGCTAAACGCTTGACACCTTCAACTACTTCCTTATTTCCGGAAACAAGAGCCCCGCCACCCATGGCCGTCATGGGCTTAAACCAGCCAAAACTGTAAACTCCGACATCTCCCAAAGTGCCCAAAAGATGATTCCCGATCCGCCCTCCAAATGATTGTGCTGAATCTTCCACCACGACTATCCTGTATTGATCCGCTATTTCTTTCACAGCTGGCATATTGCATGATATACCATAAGAATGTACAGCAACCAGGGCCTTTGTTTGCATTGATATTTTCTTGGCTAAATCATCAGGCGAGATATTATAATTATTATCAACATCGATAAAATTCAGCCTATACCCATCAGCCAAAAGCCCGATACCAACTCTATCACATAAATAAGCCGGAACAGCAATTTCATCTCCTTCAGAAAGTCCTCTCAACTTCAAGAAAATTCGAATCGCCGACAATCCAGAATAAAGGGCCACAGCATGCTTACCGGTATATTCCGACAGCATTGACTCAAATTTCAAAATTTGTTTTTCATTTGACCTCAGGCCTTTGAAAGCTAATAAATTTTCTTTTATCGAATAGGGCAGTACGGAATTATATATCATTAGAAACCGTTTGTTATTTTTAAATAGTAAAAAGTAACTTTTATTATATTATCTTTAACATTAAGTATATAAAAAATAAATTATTAATAATTACGAGACAATTAGTTTATTAAACTGATTTTTGAATATCCTGTCCAAATTACAGCTGTAAATATATTCTTAATTCAGATGTACTTAGAAAGAGTATTTTGAACAGAAATAATCAATAAGTTTACACGTCAAGATTTCGATCCATGATCACCTACTATTATCGCTTAATAAATAGAGTTTCTCAATTTTTCTACACCATTTATCAATGCTGAATTTGGCCTTGATAGTATTGACCCCTGCTTTGGCAAAAATTCCATACAGTTCAGAATTGTTCTTCAACATATTCAATGCATTGCTGATGGCTTGGTGATCACCAGGTGGCACAAGTAAGCCATTTTTCTGGTCATTCACCACTTGGGGCACACCACCTACAGCAGTTGCTATAACAGGAACCCTCATGGCCATTGCTTCAAGCAAAGCCATGGGAGTTCCCTCGGTCAAGGACGGCAGGACAAAGACATCAAAAATCTGCAGCCAGATTTTAATATCCTCCTGAAACCCGGCAAAAACAACCAGATTTTCAAGTCCGTTGTTTTTTACTTTATGCTCCAATGACTCTCTTTCCGGACCATCGCCGACGATCACGAGTTTTACCTGGACCCCCGAATCACGTATCTCAGAAACAGCATCTATTAGATAATTCACTCCTTTTTCTTGACTGAGACGTCCCAGGTAACCCACCACAAAATCATCAGGAGCAATGTTCAAAGAAAAACGTTTATCATTTCTATGGGACAGTTCAGCTTCACTGAAAGAGGACTCAACAGCATTGGGAATGACAAAAATCTTTGAGTCCTTGATGCCTCCGCGTATTAATTCATTCCTGACTTCTTCGGACACTGCAATAATTTTTCCACATAGACGTAGAAAGTATTTGTCCAATTTGTTATAGGTCCTTAGCTTGTTGTCACCTGAAATAAATCCGTGGCATGTGGAGAGAGTGCATATGCCTAGCAGCCTGGCTACCGGCAAGGCACAGATGTCTGCAAAATAACCATGGGTATGAACAAGATCAAAAGAGCCTTTTCTCAGTATAGAATAAAAACGATACACAACACGCGGCAGTCTAAAATGGTCCTTACCACTTGATCTTGGTTTAAGGGCTACCGGCACAGTCTCATAGTGAAACCCGAAACGATTAATCTCACGGACGAAATACGGCTCTTTCTCCCATGGACGGATCAGGAATATCGGCAAAATATCGAAGTGATTTCTGTCTACTTGACGTAAAAAATTCAAATTGACTCTTTCCGCTCCGCCAAAAGAAATCGGAGTAATAATATAAGCTACTTTGATTTTATTTAAACCCATTTATGCTTGTTGCCCGCCAGACATCTGTTGTTTATTTATCAGCATTTGACTCACAACTGCAGCAATTACAAAATAAAATGCAAAATAAAACGAATAGCCATGAGATAAGAATAGCCCGGAGATAAACAAACCTGCAAAACCGATCAATCCCATTTCACCAATCTTAGTTAATCTTTCATTATCAGAGATTTTTTTTGCTTTGTTTAACACACGGAGCACATTGAGACTCAGAATCAGAAACAGGGTTAGACCTATGACTCCAGTTTCCGAACCAATCTGAATAATGGAATTATGAGGAGCTTGCCATGCACGAGTTTCAGCATCCCCTCGGGCCTGCCGATCCAAACCTATAGCCCTTCCATAGCAACCTACACCGACACCTGTAAGCGGATTCTCAAACATAGACCTTATGCCGAACTTCCAAAGATCTTTTCTTCCTCCCTCGGCCTGAATGTTGTAATCTTTTTCGTATGCTAGTATGGTGCTATAGCGTTCAGTATCAATCGGTACAAAAGAAGCTATGATTATTAACATGGCAACAAACACAGCCTTCAAAGAAAATTTCACAGTCATGGATTTTCTTAGCAAGAGCAGAATCGCTACTACGACCAGCGCTAAAAATCCTGCACGTGATCCGCTATGAAGAATGATCAGTACACCCATGCCAAAACTGCTTAAGCAAGCCAAACGAATCCATAGAGGGTTGTCACGAGAGATAAAAATCAGATTGAGAGGCAAAAATCCCAGGACAAAGAAAGCTATGTCATTAGGATCGAACATACCTCCAAATTGAAGCCGGCCTGAACCAATGGCAAACTTGCTCAAAGCAAAAGCCGAGTAAAGACCAGTGCCAAGACAACCTAGCAATAATACTGTATATAACCGGTCAACAGAACTAACTAGCTTATAAAAAACAAAAACGAACAAAATTACAACGATGTAGCCCATGAAAATTCTTTCAAACGAATAACCGGAGTGCATAGACCAAGGGATCCCAAGGATCATGATGATAAACAAGGCAAAAAGATATTTGATCTGACGCTCCTGAAAAAGCGGAGGGCCCGGCAAATCTTTTAATCGTAAGACCACAAAACCCATGGTCAGAATACCCATGGTCAATGCAGGACGAAATTGACCCAACACAGGAA
>PWZB01000144.1 GCA_003567625.1 Bacteroidales bacterium
AAAAATATTATTTCCCGCAGATTTCGCTGATATGCGCAGATTATAAATTCCTGATAATCAATCATGTTTATCAGCGAAAATCTGCGTCATCCGCGGGAAAATACTTTTTTGAGTGTACTCATATAAGATATAAACTGTTTCAAAATTACTACATTTTTCTTCTTTTGCGAAGCTCTTGATTCAATCTTTATCATCATTCTGTAGCTGGCAATTGTCAATCACCGAAAGTTTAATCCAAATGGTATTGCCCGTTTCATTGAATCATTCCATTATTTGTTTAAAAGTGTTAAATTTGCATATTGATAAAATCAATGTAGTTACACAAGCAATAAATAATAACAATATTATGAGCGTTACAAGTCTAAATCCGGTAATTGCTGAAAATTTCAAGATGGACGGAGGAGCAAGCTTTGGAGTTGTCCCGAAAACAATATGGAATAAATTCGTTGAAGCTGATGAAAACAATATGATACCTGTTACTTCACGATGTCTTCTTATTGAAACGGGAAACCGTATAATTTTAATTGATGCCGGGATGGGCAACAAACAAAGCGAAAAGGTTTTCAGTTATTATTACAGATTTGGTGATGAGAGCTTTGAGAAGGCATTTGAAGAAATTGGTTTTGATTTTGACCAGGTTACAGATGTAATACTCACACATTTGCATTTTGATCATGTCGGAGGTGCTGTGAAATGGGCTGCTGACGGAAAAACGCCTGAGCTTGCCTTTAATAATGCCACATACTACTGCACTAAAAAACAATGGGATTGGGCATTAAAACCAAATCCGAGAGAAAAGCCATCCTTTTTAAAAGAAAACTTTATGCCATTATTCGAAACCGGGCAACTGGAATTTATTTATGAACCGGGAGAATTCATTAATGGCGTAAAATTTGAAATTTATGACGGCCATACCAGGGGCCAGCTAATACCATTCATCAGGTATAAAAACCATACCGTCGTATTCATGGCTGATTTCATACCATCTGCTTATAATATCCATATCCCGTATATATCAGGCTACGATATTGACCCATTACTAGTAATGAAAGAAAAGGAAACTTTTTTGGAAAAAGCCCTTGATAACAACTATGTGTTGTTTTTTGAACATGATTATTTTAATGAATGTTGTAATTTGCACAGAACTGAAAAAGGGTTCAGGGCAAACAAAACTTTCAGGCTTTCCGATTTATAACGTTTGTGAATAATTTTCAATAATAAAAGATATTAATATTAATATACTGTCAATTAAAAATAAATAACTATTTTCGAAAATAAAACAGTTAATAAATCATTGGGTTTAACTTATGAAAGAAACTATAAACGAACTAAATAAACGTTTTGAAAAAGAAAATGCTGAAAATGTTTTGCAGTATTTCCTGGAGCATTATCAAGATAGAGTTGTTTTTACATCAAGTATGGGAATTGAAGACCAGGTTATCACTCATATGTTAGCAGGTATTGATAAAAAAGCTGCTATAGTTATGCTTGATACCGGAAGAATGTTTTATGAAGTTTATGATTTGATTAATAAAACCGAAAACCGCTATAATATCAACATAAAAATTTTTTTTCCTGATTACGAAAAAGTTGAGAAGATGGTAAACACATATGGAATAAATCTTTTCTATGAGAATATTGAAAACCGGAAACGTTGTTGCCAAATCAGGAAAACAGAACCTCTCAGGCGAGCCTTGGCCGGTAAAAAAGTATGGATTACCGGTTTAAGGACCGAACAATCGACGACAAGAAAAAGTCTGAAAATAGTTGAGTGGGATGTGTCAAACAATATGATAAAGGTTAATCCTATACTTCACTGGACGATTGACGATATATGGGATTATGTACATCATCATAATGTTCCGTATAATACTTTACATGATAAAGGTTATCCAAGCATAGGTTGTCAGCCGTGTACAAGGGCTGTACAAGCAGGTGAAAATATAAGAGCCGGCAGATGGTGGTGGGAAAAACCCGAAACAAAAGAATGTGGATTGCATAAGGCGTAAAACCTGAAACAAGGTGTATGTGGTTTTTTGTCATAAATGTCAGACACAGCTGGTGGAAAACAATATAACGGAGATTTTTGAAAACATTCGATTTGTTTAGTAACTGCCTGGCATAAAGCTGATAATTTAATGAAAATTCTCTTAACCGGTGCCACAGGGTACATTGCCAAAAGATTGTTACCCGTCTTACTCTCAGAAGGCCACGAAGTTGTCTGCTGTGTTCGCGATAAGAAAAGATTTGATGCTTCTCAATACAATTCTGCCAATATTTCCGTAATTGAAGTTGATTTTTTAAAAAAAAATACACTTCATTCTATTCCTGCCGATATTGATGTGGCTTTTTACCTTATTCATTCCATGGCTTCATCAATTGATAACTTTGAAATTCTGGAGAAGGAATCAGCAGTAAATTTCAGGGAGTTTATGAACAATACACACGTTAAGCAAGTGATATACCTGGGCGGAATTGTCAATTTTAAAAAGTTATCAAAACATCTTTACTCACGAAAAGCTGTTGAAGATGTTTTAAATAAGGGCAATTATCATTTAACCACCTTGAGAGCGGGAATCATTGTAGGTTCTGGAAGCGCATCATTTGAGATTTTACGAGACCTGGTGGAAAAGATGCCTGTCATTATTGCTCCAAAATGGATCAGAACCAAAACACAACCCGTAGCTATACGTAATGTCTTGCAATACATGGAAGGTGTTTTACTGAACGAAAAAACATTTGACAATAGTTTTGATATAGGAGGGCCGGAAATACTAACATATAAGGATATGTTGCTTCAGTTTGCAGAAGTTCGAAATTTGAAACGCAGGGTTTATGTGGTGCCTCTTTTAACCCCAAGGATAGCATCATATATGTTTTATTTCATTACATCCACATCATACAAGCTTGCCGTAAACCTTGTAAACAGCATGAAGGTGGAAGTCGTTTGCGGTAAGAACAATCTCAATAAAATAATAAAGACCGAAACAATAACTTATAAAAAGGCCGTTCAGCTTGCCTTCAACAAAATCCAACAAGAAGAGGTGGTATCAAGTTGGACGGATGCCCTTTCCGACAGCAAACTGCAGAAGGGAATAGCCAGCTTTATAAATACTCCGTCACATGGTTGTTTTGTAATTAAAAAATCCAAAACCTTAAGTGATGAAAAACTGGCTTTTGAACGAATATGGTCTATAGGCGGCAAAACCGGTTGGTACCATGCAAACTGGCTGTGGCGACTAAGAGGAATTATTGATAAGCTGTTTGGTGGTGTAGGAATACGCCGCGGCAGAAGAAGCAGCAAAAACCTCCATACCGGCGATTCACTCGACTTTTGGAGAGTATTGCTCGCCGACAAGAAACAAAAACGATTGTTGCTTTATGCCGAAATGAAACAACCGGGTGAAGCATGGTTGGAATTTAATATTAAGAACAACACCTTTTATCAAACACTTACTTTCAGACCATTGGGGCTTTTAGGAAGATTATACTACTATGCAACACTCCCGTTTCTGATATATATATTAAAGGGCATGATGAAAAAAATCGCCAAAATCAATTAAACTAAATTGATTAATAACTCTAAAATATAACATTATGAAAAAAAAATATCATAAAAGCGGGCCTTCAGGGGCTGTTTACGGACTGGGCTTTATCGGAGCTGCAATTTATTTTATTTCACAGGCAACCGGTTTTTGGATGGGTGTTTTGGGGTTTTTAAAAGCATTGGTGTGGCCAGTTTTTCTTGTTTATGAAGCATTAAAAGCTGTAGGCGCCTAACTTTTATTCATTAACTAAAATAAAGATTTTTTTATAGCTCTTTGCTCAAAGATTTAAAAAACTATTATATCAAAAGCTGTTATTTTTCGGCTAATTCTTGATTAATTTTTCGTATAACGAACTCACATTAATGACTTTGTTTAATTTTAACAAAGGTCTTAATTTTTAGAACTACCATTTGAAAGCAAACACGCTTATTACAATTAAAAACAAGGAGGCTGTCATGATTAATTGTGCAGGATGCAAAACATTCAATTGCTACGAAGGAGAAGATTGTGTGCGTGGTCAGGATTTTAAGGCTTATGATGCTCCCACAAGAAGCGAATATAGAAAAGCTGATAATAAGAAGTTGTTGGAAGTTTCTACCCGCATAGAAGGAGAACATTACATGGAGTGGACAAGGATTGAGGAAATTATTGGCTTTGCCGGCCAAATGGGCTATAAACAGATCGGTATTGCACATTGTGTCGGGCTGATAAATGAAGCTAAAACCCTGAAAGATATCCTCGACAAAAAATTCAAAGTTCATGCCGTTTGCTGCAAGTTTTCGGGAATTGACAAAAAGGATTTTAATCTTAAACAAATTCGCAACGACAGGCGTGAGACAATATGCAATTCGATCGGGCAGGCAATGGTGCTTAATGATCTGGGAACCGAGTTGAACATCATAGTCGGCTTATGTATCGGTCATGATATACTGTTTACCAGGTATTCTAAAGCACCGGTAACCACATTTATAGTCAAAGACAGGGTAACAGGGCATAATCCGGCCATAACCCTTTATTCGAATTATTACAGCAGAAAGTTTCTTGATAAGTAATAATTTTAAATGACCGGGCTATTCGTATATTTGCTGTAATTTGGTGAAATAAAATTTTACCTGAAATTCTAAATTGAATTATATAAAATTACAAATTCCAAAACGCAAATGACAACCGAGCGTAGCAAGCTCGTGAACACCTGATAAGCTAAACAATATGTGAGAAAATAACGGCTCATGGATAAATTTCAACTACGGTTTTTTTTAATACTTACGTTTTTTATATTGATTGTTTTTTCCGTCGCCGGGCAGGAAAAGGAAAAGCGTTTCACGCTGCTCCACACCACCGATGAACACTCCACTTTGCTTCCGTTGCCGCTGGTTGATTATCACCCGCAAAAAACCGGTAATTCGCTGGGAGGGTTTGCCAGGCTCGCAACACTGGTAAACCGTGTACTTGAAGAAAAAACAGATGAGCCCGTTTTGTTGTTCTCATCAGGCGACTTCATCGGAGGCCCGCCTTTTGCATGGCTGATACCTCTAGGATATTCGCCCGAACTGGAGATCATGAAAAAGATCGGCTATAATGCAATAGCTGTTGGAAACCACGAGTTTGATTACGGTCCTGATCTGTTGGCGGAATACCTGGAAAGAGCCGGATATCCTGATTATCATGAGCACCTGCCACTGCTCGGAACAAATCTGAATATACCGCCCGGCACCAAGCTGAATGAAACACAAATTCATGAAAACCACCTCTTCACCCTGGATAATGGCATTGTTATAGGTGTTTTTGCATTGATGGGTGATGACGCATTCTCGGTTGCACCTGCTGCTCATCCTGTAACCATTTCCCCTCCCGCTGAAGCAGCAGTAAAGCAGGTGAAACTGCTCAGAAAAGCCGGGGCAGACATTATTATTGCTCTCACTCATTCAGGAATCACTGAAGACCGCCGGTTAGCATCAGAAACAGATGGAATAGACATTATTCTCGGAGGGCATTACCATTACAAAACACCCAAACCTGAAATCATAAATAACACAATTATCTTACACAGCGGTTGTTTCCTCCGGCATATGGGTAAACTCGAACTGGCTTTTGATGTTGCAACAGGAGGTTTGAGGATTTTAAATGATGAAAATAACACACCATATTTTACCCGCCTTGACAGCACCGTAGATGAAAACCCTGAAATAGCGCAACTGGTTAATAATTACGGTACGCATTTGAGCGAATTCATCGAATCATATACCTCCGGCCTGGTAAGTGACTTCAGCGAAATGGTTATCTTTTCAGAATTCCCGCTGGTAAAAGAATATAAAAAAACCGAAACTACAACAGGCAATTTCATAACCGATGCCATGCGCCTTATGACAGGCGAACTGGTTGGAAAAAGTATAGATATAGCTTTACAGGCTAATGGAATTATTCGCGGCGATATTATGCCCGGCACTACCAAATGGTCAAGAGGTAAAATAACTTTTTTTGACCTGGCATCTGTATCCAGTTTGGGTATGGGGCTTGATAAGAGCCCCGGGTATCCCCTGGTATCTTTTTACCTGACGGGAGAAGACGTTTTTAATCTGCTGGAAATAGCAGCATTGCTGCCACTGGTGCTGGGAGATACGTTTTTCCT
>PWZB01000070.1 GCA_003567625.1 Bacteroidales bacterium
AACAAAGCCTTACAAAACCGATCCGAATTACAGATCGCTTCAGTCAACGTGGAATTGGGAGAATCGGCTGTTAAGCTTGCCGAATCAAGATTTTTGCCCGACATTGCTCTCAGCGCAAATTACTTTATGGTTAATCCTGACCCTTATCATGGTTTTAGCGATCAGTTCGGCAGAGACTGGAACGTAGGCCTTGTAATGAGAATACCGGTTTTTCACTGGAATGAAAGAAGACACATACTCAATGCTTCAAGGCATGAAAAAAAAGTACAGAAGCTTAAGCTACAAGACTTTAAAGAGCTTGTAAGGCTGGAAGTCAGCAAGATCTTTTATGAGATCAACGAAGCAAATGAGAAAGTAAATGTAGCAGCCCTTTCATTAAAACAAGCCGAAGAAAACCTGAAACTTGCTGAAGATAACTTTGATGCAGGCGCCCTGACTACTACAGAGCTTCTCGAAGCTCAAACACTTTGGCGTAAAGCATACTCAAACCATGTTGAAGCCAAATCGGAACTGATTTTACAACATACAAATATGCAAAAAGCGATAGGTGAATTAATGAATGATTAATTTAAATTGTTTCTTTAAAGTCAATCAACAAGAAAAACCCTTTGCAAAAAACAAATATATGTATTTAAAACAAAGAACAACGATGAATAATAAACCGGTTTTAATCTTACTGCTGATCCTGGCGATATCCTGCAACAGGAACAACGATACCAAAAACAATCATACCGACAGCACCCCTCCCGTATCGGTACTGATAGCTGAAAAAGAGCTTTACAAGCCAAAATTTACTTTTACCGGGACAATAAAGCCGTTTCGTGAAGCCAATTTAGGAGCGGCTATTCCGGGCAGAGTGGAAAAGCTGCATTTTTCTGAAGGTGATTTTGTGACCAAAGGCTCCCTGATTGCACAGCTCTCAGGAGAAGCAACAGCCATGGCCAGGCACGAATATGAAATACTGAAAAAAGACTATCAACGAATTGCGAGGCTGAGAGAAAAAGGAAGCTCCACCCAGCAGGATTATGACCATATTAAAGCAAAATTCAAAGCTGCAGAAGCTAAATATGAATTTTTCAAAAATAACAGCAAGATCAGGGCTCCCTTTTCAGGTGTAATTGTTGAGTACCTTGTTAATGAAGGTGAAACATTTTCATTTTCTCCGGGCCTTGAACCAGGGTATTCCCATGTATCGGGCATAGTAAGGTTAATGCAAATGAACCCTGTAAAAATAAATATTGACGTAAACGAAAAATTAATCCCTGAACTGAATAATATTGTAAAAACAACGATAACAACCGATGTATATCCCGATGAAATTTTTGAAGGTGAAATATCTTTTATAAGACCTGTTTTGTCGCCGGCTTCGCGTACCGCTATGGTTGAAATTACGGTTGACAATCCCGGCAATAGCCTTATGCCGGGTATGTTTGCAAGGGCTAACCTTGAGATGGAAAAGGATTCACTGGTCTTCCTTCCCAGGCATGCATTGCTTGACAGGGAAAACATGACTGCCTCTGTTTGGCTGATAAAGAACGGACGTGCAACTAAACAAGAAACAACCATAATGCTTGAACATAATGGGAAAATGGCTGTAAAAAATATTCAACATGGAGATACTGTTGTGGTATCGGGCTTGCACGCATTGACTGAAAATAAAAAAGTAAGGTTTGGTGAATGAATAACGATTTGTTTTGTTTATCAGCGATGATTTCCGGGTTTTGAGCTGGCAAGGTGCATAAGATAAAGTGTTAATAACGAATAACCAACGATCAACGACTGATTATCAATGATCAATTATTAAAACATAAAACCTGTAAACAACTAAATAATATAATAAGTAATGATATTACCCAGGACAGGAGTAAACAGGCCGGTATTTACGATAATGCTGTTTTTAGCGATATTCTTATTTGGTATAATAAGCTATAACATGCTTCCGAAGGATGTATTACCTGAAATAGAGTTACCTGCCATTACTGTAGGTACGGTATATCCCGGTGCATCCGCCGAAGAAGTGGAACGGCATGTTACTATGGAACTTGAAGAAGTACTTGCAGGTACCGGAAATTTAAGGAATATGTTTTCTCAGTCAAAGGAAAACGTTTCATTCATAACGCTGCAATTCGACTGGCACACCGATTTGGAAGAAGCTGTAAGTACAGTGAGGGACTTCCTTAATTACAAGCAAAGAGATTTGCCGGATGAAGCCGAAGCACCGATAATCATGAGAGTTGACACTGATATGTTTCCGGTTTTGATTTATGGTATAAGCGCCGTTGAAAGTTATGATGACCTTGGCCGTATAATTGATGACAAAATAGCAAATGCCATAAATCGTGCTCCGGGAGTGGGTGTTCTATTGGTTATGGGAGAGCCGCGCAAGGAAATAAAAATTGAAATTGACCATTATAAGCAGAAGGCATATAATTTGTCATTAAGTACTATTATTCAGGCACTAAAATCAGAAAACGTAACAATTCCCGCAGGAAGTATTATTGCCGGCGAAAGTGATCTTTCGGTCACAGTGCCGGGCGATTTTAAAAATCTTAACGACATAAGCAATACACTGATAACCGTATTTGACGGCAAGCCTGTAAGACTTTCGCAAATAGCATCAATAACAAAGGGCTTGAAAGACCCGAACGAAATCGCACGGGTAGACGCCAAAGACGGAGTTGGCATATTTGTCATGAAACAAACAGGCGCAAATACTCTTGATGTGGTAGAAGCGGTAAGGAAAGAGATTGACGAAATCAAACCATTATTGCCCGATGACGTTACCGTTGAAGAACTTATGGATAACTCCGAGCTCGTTGTCTTCTCAATCAGAAACCTGTTTCGCGCAATTTCCTTCGCATCTGTTTTCGTTATCCTGGTAGTCCTTTTCTTTTTGCGCGAAATAAGAAGTTCCCTCGTGATAATACTTACCATCCCCTTTTCGCTTATAGTGGCATTCATATATATGTATTTTGCAGGCTTCTCAGTAAATATCTTTTCTTTATTATCCCTGGCCATTGCTATCGGTATGGTTATTGACAATGCTATAGTCGTTCTTGAAAACATTTCACGGCATATTGAAAACGGTGTCCCGCCCATGCAGGCAGCAATTATTGGAACCCGTGAAATGGGGCTGGCAATAACTGCTGCCACATTTACAACAATAGCGATATTTGTACCCCTTATTTTCATGGGAGGCATAGTAGGGATCATTTTCCGGCAACTGGCCATACTGACTGCCATAACATTATTTGCATCTCTCTTTGTTGCGTTATTCTTAACACCGATGCTTTGTTCAAGGTTGCTTAATAAATATCCTGAAAAAAACAGAAGCTCATTTATCAAAAACGCAAGCGAAAAGTTTTTTATCTCAATAGAAAAGCTGTATCTCAGAATACTGAATTATTCATTACATCATAAAAATCTAATTGTAGCATTTATTATAATCATTTTCATCTCAGCACTTTTCTTGACACGCTTTATAGGCACAGATTATATTCCGGAATTTGATGCCGGTGATGTCAGCGCTCTTGTAGAAACCCGTATTGATGCAAGCACAGAGGAAACAATAAAATTAACAAAAAAGATTGAAAATATTTTTTTGGAAGAGATGCCCGAAATTCGCAGTCTTTATTCTTTAACAGGTCAAAGTGTTGAAGGTATATTAGGTTCAGTAGGTTTCAGAGAAGGTAAAAACATCGTAACCGTTTTTGCAAGGCTTTCTTTACCCGAAGAACGACAAAGGTCATCGGAGGAAGTAGCGGAAATTATAAAAAAAAGAATTGCTGAAGTACCTGAAGCAGAAATCTATACTACCACCGGTGGAAGCCTGCTGTCATCTGCGGTGATGGGAAACATAAAGCCCGTTGAAGTCAAAATAACAGGGTTTGACCTTGACTCGTTGAACCGGGTAGCAGGTGACATCGAAAACATGCTGAGCAATATGCAAAACATTACAAATATAGAATCAACCATTGACCGTGGCAAACCGGAGCTTAGAGTTATTCTTGACAAAGACAAAGTTTCTTCAGCCGGATTAAATACAGCTTTTGCTTCGCAGCAAATCAGGCAGAGCATCTTTGGTGCCCGGGGCGGTAATATTAATATTGAAGGCGAAAACATACCCATTAACATCAGGTATCCGAAAGAATATCGAAGCAGCATTCAACATCTTGACAATATTATGCTTAGTACTTTAACCGGAGGTCAAATACCCTTAAGTCTTGTATCTGAAGTTGAGGAAGGGATGGGAAGGCTTGAAATAAGGCGTGAAATGAGACAAAGAGCGGTATATGTATCAGCCGGCCCGCATGGAGTGTCACTTGGCGAAGCAGCAGAAATGGTGAAAGAAGAATTGAAGAATATCAACATCCCGGAAGGCGTTAATGTTGAAATTGCAGGGCAGGTAGAAGAGCAAAAGGAAGCTTTTCAAAACCTGTATTGGATATTCTTACTCGGATTAATACTGGTATTTATGGTTATGGCATCGCTGTTTGAATCATTAAAACATCCTTTTATCATCATTTTTACAGTACCATTATCAATCATCGGTATTATCCTTGCTTTTCTTATCACCGGCCTTACGCTAAGTGTTATCACTTTCCTGGGTATAATAATGCTTATAGGAATTGTTGTGAACAACGGGATTGTTCTTGTTGATTACACTAATCTGCTTATAAAACGTGATATTCCTTTCATTGAAGCCGTTATACAAGCGGGAAGGAACAGGCTTCGCCCGGTACTTATGACCTCTTTCACAACCATACTTGCTATGATCCCTATGGCCCTGAGTACAGGTATGGGTTCGGAAATATGGTCACCCCTTGGTGTGACAATAATAGGAGGACTGATAATCTCAACCGTTGTAACCCTGGTGCTTATACCGGTGTTATATGTAGCATTTAACAGGAAGAAGGCCAAATAGTGTCTGTCTATAAAGTCATTTTTTCAGATGTCTTTATGCTAATTTGAATATCGTCTTAATATTGCCTTTCGCCAAACAGCGCCGTGCCAATACGTACCATAGTGCTCCCCTCTTCTATTGCTATTTCATAATCGCTCGACATGCCCATGGATATTTCGGAAAATACGTCATCTGATCGAAAATATTTTTCTTTGACTTTTTCAAAAATAGTTTTTAGAGCTTTAAACTCTTTTCTTATCTGTTTCTCATTATCAGTAAAAGTTGCCATAGCCATCACTCCTTTAACGGAAATATTCTTCATCTGCCTGAACTCATCGCTTTCCATTATCCGCAAAACTTCATCCATTGTCATACCAAACTTGGTCTCTTCTTCAGCTATATGTATCTGGAAAAGACAGTTGATTACCCGTTCGTTTTTCAAACCCTCTTTATTTATGACATTAAGCAACTTTAGGCTATCAACCGATTGTATCATATCAATAAAGGGTGCAATATATTTTACCTTATTCCTTTGCAAATGGCCAACCATATGCCATTTTATATCTTTTGGCAGTTTTTCATATTTGGGCAAAAGTTCCTGCACCCTGGTTTCACCAAAAATACGCTGGCCACAATCATAAAGACTCAGTATCTCATCAGGTGATTTTGTTTTGCCAATCGCAACAATCTTCAGATTTGAAGGAATGGCATCAAGCATTTTTTTATAGTTTTCACTTATTGTCACCATAGTTGAAAGTATTTATATTTTTCAGCAAATTTAATAATTGGTTTTGTTTTATTAAAAATCAGATCTGTTCTGTTCGGTTCTGTTTTCAGAAACCCCTGTAGTATGAATATATTATCCGTTACATTTCATCCACCAGGTTTGAAGGTATCTTAATTTCATAAGTTTTG
Source organism: Bacteroidales bacterium (assembly GCA_003567625.1). GTDB lineage: Bacteria > Bacteroidota > Bacteroidia > Bacteroidales > UBA7960 > PUKZ01. The sequence goes on from PWZB01000070.1 coordinate 5,819, forward strand.
TTATTTCTATTTGTAAGTGAATATTTTTTCAGCCATGGGTTATATTCGCGAAGCAGTTTGTAATTAATTCCAAGGTCAAGGGCAAACTGCGGAAGGTCGGTAATTGATGAATCTACTTCTAAAATATCATATTCGAGTGGATGATACAAGTCTTGTTTTCTAAAATTAAAGCCGGCTTGTTGCGGGTTGGAAAAAATATATTTTACCGCTAATATTCTGAAGACGTACCTTGATGTTTCTTCGTTAAGCAAAAGGTCATAATAACAATCTGCCTTCTGGTTGGCAAGTTGACGGTTAAGGGCTGTCCTGCCCATATTATATGCTGCAGATGCCAGGGTCCATGTACCATACCTTTCGTATGCATCCTGTAAATATTTACACGCAGCCTCTGTTGATCTTTCAACATGATACCTTTCATCTACTTCGGAAGTTATCTCTAAACCAAGCTCCTGGCCTGTTGATGAGAGAATCTGCCAAAACCCTGTGGCACCGGCAGGTGAAACAGCATTTGTCAATCCGCTCTCTATCAATGCAAGATATTTAAAATCATCAGGCATCCCGTTCTTTTCCAAAATCGGTTCTATCACAGGAAACCATCTGTTTGCCCTTTTAAAAAACAGGAGAGTTTGAGATTGCCAGTAAGTATTGACTAAAAGCTCCCTGTCAAACCTCTCCCTGACATTGAAATCGTCCAGTGGAACAGGCTCACCGGCAAATTCAAGATGTTCCGGATGTGGAACAGCAAAAACATTATAACCCTCCTTGTAATCTTCTAAGTATACTTTATCATAACGGTCTGGATTTGATGAAAAAACGAAGATCTTTAAAACCAAAATGGAAGATAAAAAATATATGGCTGTTATCAGCTTGTTAGTCTTACTCATGGCGTTTATCTTAAATATTAAAGAATCTGTTATTTAATTTATATAACCTGAAATTCCTGATTAAATTATACGAATAAGAAATAATTTCTGTTTTATTGTTGCTTGCTTTTTTTATGGCAGTTACAGCAAAAAATAGGCCAAAGCCAATTAAAAACCTTCATGCAATCGTCTTTGTCTTAAAGCTTCAAAAAGCACAACACCAGCCGAAACAGATACATTCAAGGAGCCTGTCTTTCCTTTCATAGGTATGGCAATTTCATGATCAGCAAGCTTCAGACATGCTTTTGATACTCCCTTATTTTCCGAGCCAAGCACTATGGCAACGGGATAACGAAGGTTAGCATCGTATATGTTTTGTTTGCTTCTATTTGTGGTTGCTATAACACTAATTCCACATTCGCTGATAAAGGATATTGTTTCAGGCAAATTATTTTCTTTACAGACCGGTATCCTGGTTAATGCACCTGCTGATGTTTTGATGCTGACAGCATTAACGGCAGCGCTGTTTTTTTTCGGGATTACCAGTGCATGGACGCCGGCACATTCTGCCGTGCGTGCAATGCCGCCAAAGTTGCGAACATCCGTAATCCCATCCAATATCAAAAGCAGCGGAGCCTCACCGCTGTCCCAGGCTTTGCTTATTACATCTTCAACCTTCCAATATATTACCGATGACACGTACGCTACAACACCCTGATGATTGCTGCGGGTCACCTTGTTAAGCTTTTCAACGGGAACAACCTGGTACGGAATACTCTTATCGCGTATCTCCCTGAAAAGAGCAGAAAAGTTCTCGCCTTTAAGTCCTTTTTGAATAAGTACTTTCTCAGGTATCTTTCCTTCACTTATTGCCTCAGCTACCGGATGAATGCCATATATAATGTTTTCCAATTGAATTGTTTTTTATTGTTTAAACAAAATGAATTTTACCGCAAAAAGCATATTTTGCGCAAGTATTTTTTGAGTTCTTTATGTTTGATCATATAAATATGGTTATATGGTTATATGGTTATATGGTTATATGGTTATATGGTTATATGGTTATATGGTTATATGGCTATATGGCTATATGGCTATATGGCTATATGGCTATCAAACCATCTAACTATCAAACCATCTAACCACATTCTACCTTCTTATCCTTTCCACAGCGTGAAACCAAACATGCCTGTATTCTGGTTTACGTTCGAGTTCGTAACATGTTATTCCAAATGGTGCATCAATTTTCCGGAAATTAAATTCCGTATCCGGCACACGCCAAGTACCATAATAAACCCATTTTTCGGAATTATCATCTTTAATGACACGATCCGGTGTGCCAAAAACAGTGTATATCATACCACGGTCGGTTTTCCATCCTTCTTTCCACGTAGTAAAATGTTCATTTGATTTTTTCACATTATCATAAAAGATGTCAACTGTTTTTTTGCCTCTCAGATGTGTTCCTGCCATTGTAGTCCAGAAAATATCAACAGCATCTTCAGGGTCAGGGTGTGATATTAAGTCCTCAAACTCTTTGCTACTTGTAAGATATCGCAATGGGAGCAACATTTGATTATCATCAAAATAATAGAGTAAAGCCCCGCCGGCGGCTTCACTCTCAAGATCAATCTTGTATAGCCCGGCTGTTTCAAATGGCAAATCGGCAACGCCTTTTTCAAATGCTATTTGAAAAACCTTATCCGGCTTCATTTCCGGAAAGTGTAGCGGCTCATCAAAAAATGGCGGAGGCGCAACAGGCTGCGGCTTTGTGTATACCTTGATGCCGGCTTTTTGGAAAATATCCTCTTTATAACGCAAAATATAATTACCGCTTTGCGATATAAAAGGCGAAAACATCAAAGTTTTATCATTATTATCATTAGTATAATAAATTTTGAAATACTGAAAATTATTATCGCCGGTTTTATTTATTTTCAACAGGTTTGTACTGTGAGCCTGACTGTTAATATCTGTCATTGTCAATTGCATTATATACCTTTCACTGCCAGGTATGCTTAAAATAACACTGTCGGTTATACTTAAACCTGATTTATAAAGCGAAGTATCGGATAAAAAAACAGTTAAGCTGTCTGTTACAACGTTTGCAGTAAAAGAATCCAAAAGCCTGTAATGAATCTTATAATTTGCGGTATATATTTCTTTTTCCGAATCCCTCGCATAATGAAGCTCATCAGAAGATATTTTGTAGAAGAGAGTGCTGGAATCATTTGAATGATGAAATACCAGGTAATCAGGATTAAGCTGAAGTTTAGTCTCATCATAAAGAAAATCAAGATTTTGTCGCGATAGCCGTGTTACGGTTTTACAACTTTTAAAGCTGCCAAAAATGACGGCTAGTATGAAAAATATAATAATCCGTTTAATTAACATAACTGCTCTTTATAAAATTTATCTTACGAAAATACAAAAGCAAATTGAAATATATAGTGTGAATCATTAAAAAGATTTTCCATGATAAAATCATATTTATAAATTTCAAAAAAATTATTTATGCACTAAGATATGAGTCAACTCCGAAAACGAAATTTTCGATAATTTATAAAATTTACTATTAATTAAAGTGTTGAATGTCAATAAAATAATTTGTGATAATTAGCTTCTCCGAGTTCCACTACGTTCCGGTTAGTGTAATTAATGGACAAAAATCTTTTATAGTGGGCTCGATTATGTTAAGCAAAATCGCAAAAAAGATCTGAAAAAGCAAAATTATATATTAACAATGGTAACGATAATATTTCTTTTTTTTCGTGGTCCGTCGAATTCACAAAAAAAGATATTTTGCCAAGTTGACAAACCTATTTTCCCGTTAATTACGGGTATTGTTTCGGAAGGGCCGATGATTCCGGCTTTGAGGTGGGCATCTGCATTGCCGTCTTGTGCATCGTGAAGCCATACGCCCTGCGGAATATACTTTCTGAGCAAAGCAATCACGTCAGTTTGCACACTTTCATCCCACCCTTCCTGTATCATTATTGCTGCAGTTGCGCCTTGTGCGTAAACATTTATCAAACCTTTTTCTGTATCGCTACCGTAGAGAACAGACTCCACTTCACTTGTGATATCATATAATCCCTCGCGGCTGTGCGTTTGTATTGTTATAATATCTTGCATACTACTATAATAGTTGTTGATATCTCAGTTGCAAAAATAACGATAAAACAGTTTGTCAGATTTTTATTAATAATCAATCACTACTGTCCGATTAAAATAAATTATACGAGCCTCAAAGCACCAAGAGACAACAAGAAACACAAAGCCAATAGTATTGATTGTCAATTCTTAGTGAATCGTGTCTTTGAGTCTCCTTTGTGGCATAAAAGAAACATAATTATTACCTTCAAATTGATCAAACTTTGCTAAATGCTTATTTATATGGAGATTCAAAAGTTTTAAAAATTTTAATCGGACAGTAGTGATAATCAATAAAAAAACAGGAGGCGTATTTCATATTGCCTCCTGTTCTATTATAACCACTAAAACAAAAACAACATTAACCAAGAACCAATGAAAGCCATTAAAACTTTGCTGGCTTATTGTGCCACAATATACAATAAATTTTGTTTATTATAAAATTAAAATGACAATTTTTTAATAAAATCATCATATTTGATTAATATTCAGTACAAAAAGTTATTCATTTCTTTTTTTGTAAAGTGGTAAGGTTATTCAAAATTTATAATTTTATTGCCATTCATTATTATATAATTCCGGCTTTTTAAAATTTTCCGTCATAAATGTTTATTCATAGATTCTTCAAAATGATAAAAAGTTATTTTTTTTATTTTGATTTTTAAAAACAAATTGTAACTTTGCACCTTTAATTTCGTGTTTATTGCATTGGAATTGCCTGTTAGGTGAGGCTACTTGCTGAACAAAGGCTGCTGCCCAAAAATGTCCACAGACGCCAATGGGTAGAACAGGCATTGCCGGATTAAGGCTTTGCATAAAGCAGCTTTCTGTATATTACAGGATACGTCAGCCAGAGCTAAAACTCAACAAGGGGCAAATGTTGTTTAAGTTAAGCAACATTTAAGTGTGTAACATTTAAGCCCCTTCCCCGGAAGGGTTTTTTTGAAGAAACACATTTATATAATATATCCTACCTGCCAGGCTTTTCCGGTATTTTTAGAATGCTTGTAATCTTTTATAGGCTTTAACAGCGGCATAAATTCTGCAAATTCAGGATATTACCTGTAGTTGCAGAACAGAAAATAAGAATTATATATTATGTGACGGACAACGGATGACGGATTTGAGATTTGAGATTTGAGATTTGAGATTTGAGATTTGAGATTTGAGGCTTGTTGTTTGGTGTTAGAGGTTATCTTGTTATGATCCATGCCTTGCACTCAAATGCTTAAAACCTCATCTATCCTGCTCGTAGCTCAAAATACATAATTTATTCATCACCGGTTACAACAAACTATAATCAGCGGAAAGGTGGGTGCTATGATAAATGTAGATAAAGAACAAAAAAATCTTATAATAGAAGGATTAATAAGGGCGCAGGAATGGGAAGCTCTTGTGGCGGTATTGAAAAAAATGCCGGTAATAGAAGTAGTTGATATCCTTGACAGCCTTGAGGATGATATTCTTTTGGATGTATTGGGGCTTTTCAGTAATGAAGAGCAGGGTTATATAGTTTCGGATTTTGACCGTGAAAAGCAGATGAAGCTGTTTAATATGCTTGACCGTAAATCATTTGCCGATATTTTCACTCATATGGCATCTGATATCCGTGCCGATTTATACCAGGAGCTTGATCGTGAGAAACAGTTGCAGTTATTGCCTTTTCTAAACAAAAAGACTCGTGAAGACGTAACGCATTTGAGCTCATATGATCCTGAAACCGCCGGCGGTATCATGAGTACCGATTTTGCTACTCTGCTTGAAGATATGACTGCATCGCAGGCTATTGAAAAAGTAAGAAAAGACGCACCTTCAAATAAAATGATCTACTATCTGTATGTGGTAGATAATCAGATGAAGCTGAAAGGCTTCACCACTCTTAAAGATCTGATAATGGCTGAGCCCGATACGAAAGTTAAAGAGTTTTTGCAAACTGATTATGCTTTTGCCGAGGTGGAAGAGGACCGTGAAAGTGTTGCCTATAAAATAGAAAAATATGACCTTGTGGCTATACCTGTAATAAACCAGTTAAATCAACTGGCAGGTATCGTCCGCCATGATGAAGCAATTGATGTAATCAGGGCGGAGCAAACCGAGGATATGGAAAAATTTATGGGTATTCTGCCAGCCACAACAGAGGAGGAAGAGCTTAACTATATAGAGACCAAGCCTGTTTCGCATTTCAGAAAAAGGGTGGTTTGGGTTGCTATTCTTGCGGTTATGGGATTGCTGACCGGGATGGTCATTCACAGATTTGAAGATGCTATAGCCTCATTGGTAATTCTTGCCTTCTACATGCCCATGGTTGCGGATACAGGTGGAAACACCGGCAGCCAGGCCGCAACAATAGTAATTCGTGCTATGGCTCTGGGGCAGATCAGACTTCAGCAATGGTTTAAAATATTGCTTAAAGAAGCAAGGATCAGCGTATTATTGGCGCTGGTAATAGGAATCATAACGTTCGGTAATGTTTTATTGCTTACAACGTTGTTCAATGTTCCAATACCGGGTGAACTCAACCTTGCTTTTGTCGGGACCGGCATCGCAATAGCTCTCAGCCTTCAGGTTATCTCGTCAACACTCATAGGCGCCAGCCTGCCCCTTATAGTAAGTAGGCTGGGTGGCGACCCGGCAGTAGCTGCCAGCCCGGCTATTACAACATTGGTAGATGCTACAGGATTGTTAATATATTTCAGCGTCGCCACAATCATGTTTTTCTGAGATCATCATTACCAAAATTCAATCAGATGATTCAGTTATGGTTTCGGGTTTATGAAAATTATATTGACCGCAACAGTTGGAAAATACCGTTCAGATAATGCCGAGTATGCTGATTTTATGGATAAACCATGGCCGGTTGATAAAATAATGATTAGCTTTGGGGTTTGATTTTTTATGAAAGGTTTTATAAACGACTATTTAAGTATTATCCTGCTTATTGCCGCTTTTTCCGGGTTCTTTATTCCCTATCCCGGAAATTATGCTTCATATTTTATATTAGCATTTCTTTTTACCATAATCTTTGCATCTTGCTTTCAAATTGAATTGAAATCAGATATCATACGGGGAGAAGTAGCAAATGCGGTTTTGTTTACAGTTTTGAGGTTTATAATTATCCCTTTGGCCCTGTTTTTTGTGCTTCAATTTGTTTCACCGTTCTATGCTTTTTCATTGTTTTTTTTGTTGTTATTACCCTCTGCTGTTGCATCACCACCGCTCACTGCTTTAATCACAAAAAGAATTAATCTGTCCTTAATTATCCTTGCCTTGAGCAGCCTTGCAGCCACATTAACCATACCTGTGTTTGTTCCATGGGCATCGGAAGAAGTTGCAAGTGTTGATGCTACCGACCTTTTTCAAACAATGTTTATTACGGTTATATTGCCTTTTTTCCTCCATTTGCCTTTACGCAAAAAATTAAGAGTAAAAAACTGGATGATATCAAACCTGTCCTATATTACTGCGGTTTGTTTGTCATTGATACTCATTTTTGCGGTTGGCAAAAACAGGCAAACATTATTGCAACAGCCTGATATGGTACTTATGTTTGGATTAACAGCAATAGTTTTCTACACTGTTGTATTTGTGTTAGGATGGTTTATGATGCCTCCACGCAACTTTGAAAACAAAGTAACCTATTCCATTAGCTCCGGATTAAACAATATAGGTTTGGGAATATCCCTGGCAACAATTTATTTACCGCCACTAATAGCAGTTTTTTGCATTATGGCCCAGATTGCATGGATAATCTCACTTACTCCAATGAGATTGATAATGAAAAGGATCGGGAAAAGAGATATATTTAACGATTAGACAATTATCCCAAATCAGCTTATGTTTTTGGCCAGCAGTCGTGGTTCCATCATTTCGCGAATTGCATATTTTACTCCTTCACGGCCTTGCCCTGAATCTTTCACACCTCCATAAGCCATATGGTCAACCCTGAATATTGGTGCACTGTTTATTATTATACCGCCGGCTTGTATGTTATTAAAAGCATAGTCTGCTTCATCCATTTGATTTGTAAAGACAGAAGCTTGTAATCCATATTTGCTGTTATTTACTTCACTAACGGCAGAGGCAAAATCTTCGTATGGTTCGACAGTAATGACAGGTCCGAATACTTCAAGGCAATTGACTTTCATGGAGGGTTTTGTATTTGTCAATATTGTAGGTTCAAAGTAACTTCCTTTTCTTTTACCGCCGCAGATCAGTTTTGCACCCTCTTTCACAGCCTCCCCTACCCAATTTTCAACCCTGATGGCATTTTCGTCATTGATCATTACTGTTATGTCGGTATCCGTCATTAAGGGAGAGCCAAATTTAAGTTTCCGGCTTTTATTTGCCATATCATTGATAAATGGCTTAAAGATTGATTGATGAACAAAAAATCTTTGCGCATGTATACATACCTGCCCCTGGTATGCAAAGCCTCCTGTAATACTTTGTTCAACGGCATGTTTCAGGTCGGCAGACGGGGTTATTATTGTACCTGCATTCCCTCCGAGTTCTAAAACAACTTTTTTCTTTCCTGCTTTTGCTTTCATTTGCCATCCTGCTTCCGGCGAACCTGTAAAGGAAAGCAGTTTAAATCTTGAGTCGGTAACCAGGTGATTGCCCGTTTTCCTTTCCATAGGCAAAATTGAAACGGCACCCTTGGGTAATGACGTTTCGCTGATCAGTTGTGCAAGTTTTAAAGTTGATATTGGTGTTGAAGTTGCAGGTTTATGAATTATCGGGCATCCTGCGGCTATGGCAGGTGCAATTTTATGCACGGCCAGGTTTAATGGGAAGTTGAAAGGGCTTATACCGGCTATAAGTCCTATGGGAAAATATTTTATAAGGGCTTCTTTATTTTTTGCATCAAGTGTCCAATCTAATCCCAGGTATTCGCGCGGCAGTCGTTTTGCCTCTTCGGCAGCCACAGAAAATGTTTGAGCTGCGCGGCGCACTTCACCGATAGCATAACGTAGAGGCTTTGCAGCTTCATTTGCAATAATAACAGCAAATTCATTCTCATTTTCAGTAAGTTGAGCAGATATGTGAAACAGGGCTGCACTTCGCTGGTATGCCGGCAACTCTTTCAGCTCGTCTTGAACATCAAGAGCTTTTTTAATGGCTGTTTCAAGAATGCCTTCATCAGCAAGCCATGCTGTGGCAAATAAAGTATTGTCAAAAGGGCAATTTACAAACAGCTTTGAAGAACCTTCAATAAATTCCCCTCCTGCATAAATTTTATAATCCATAAAACTACTATTCTGAATAATTATCGCTTTACCAAATTGTTCTCATCCTGTTGTCGAATGGTGATGACCGATAAAAGCCGGGTGATGAGTAAGGGCTGAATTGGTAAAAAGATGGGGAATGTCCGGAGCGAAAGTTAAATTCGGCACCTATTCGCATGTTATTACTTATCCTGTAATCAAAACCCATTATCATACCTTTTGCATTAAGATCAAATGCTTTCTGATTCATTTGTAAATGCTGACCTAAGTTTGAGCTTTCAAAGTAAGCACCACCCATAAAAGTAAGATTTTCATTTATCCTGTAAAAGCCCAAAGCATATGTCAGGTTGCTGTAAAAATTATCTTGTAAAAAAGATTGTTCATAAGAATTATCAAAACCATGAATCATAGTGTTTTGTTGAATTCCCGAAAAAGAAACAGACGAAAAAACTGTTCCTGCTTGTATAGTAAAACGTTCGGATGCCGCCCAGTTTATCGAAGGTGCAATACTATGCATAAAAAATGAACTTCCTCCAAAACCGGTAGAAAAACTTGTTCCTAATCGTAAATCATAATTAAGGGAAGAATTATTATAAAAAAGCCCACTACCCGATGAGGGAAATAACTGTGATTGAACTTCTTTTGGAAAAAAGAAGCTAATAATCAGTGCAAATGTAATTACAACAATAATCTTTAATGACTTCATATCAATGCCAGTTTAATGTGTGTCTCGAGCAAATTTAAAAAAATGTTTGGTTTTTTGCAATACAAAGGTAAAATAATTTATCCTAAAATCAAATCAAACCACTTAATCTTAACTTAATATAATAACGTTTAAATCCGCTTATCCGTATAATTTTACAAAAAAGTGGAAAACTTAAAATGCGAGCTTATAGATTCATGGTTATGCACCTTGTGTATGACATCAGCAAAAAGTTTAGCTGTTGACAAGACTGTAACTTTTTCGCATGGTTTTTTGAGTGGAATTGTATCGGTTACGATAACCTCTTCAAAGACGCAGTTACTTATTGTATCGTATGCTTTACCTGAAAATACCGGATGAGTGCATACCGCCCTTACGCTTCGTGCTCCTTTTTCCATTATCATTTTTGCCGCTTTTGTGATTGAGCCGGCTGTGTCGATGATATCATCTACCAGAACCACATCTTTATCTTTCACATCACCAATAAGCACCATTCTTTCCACTTCATTGGGTTTTGAGCGTTGCTTGTAGCAAATTACAAGGTCGCAGTTTAGGAATTTGGCGTAAGCTGCGGCTCTCCTTGTTCCCCCGGTATCGGGTGAACCCATGACAAGATTTGGTAATGCTAATTTTTGAATATGTGGTATAAAAATTGAAGAAGCGTACATATGGTCAACGGGTACGTCAAAAAATCCCTGTATCTGGTCGGCATGCAGGTCCATTGTAATGACCCTGTTTACCCCTGCTGCCATCAGCAAATTTGCCATAAGTTTTGCCCCTATTGAAACCCTGGGCTTGTCTTTCCTGTCCTGGCGTGCAAAACCAAAATAGGGTATGACAGCCACAACCTGGTTGGCTGAAGCACGGCGTGCAGCATCAATCATAAGCAGAAGTTCCATGATGTTATCCGAAGGCGGAAAAGTGCTTTGGATAATGAATACATCATTACCACGCAATGTTTCTTCAAAAGAAGGCTGAAACTCACCATCACTGAACTTTGATAATATCTCCTTCCCCAAAGGTTTACCATAATGGTCAGCTATCCTTTGCGCCAGGTAACCCGATGCCGAGCCTGCAAAAATGTTTACTACTGAACCCATATAAATTGTTTTAATTTCCAATTAAATTATTCGCAAACAAATTTAGAAATAATAATTTATTTTGATTGATTAATAATGAAAAAAGAATAAAATAAAATAAGGTCGGATATTTATTAAAAGGTGCTATATTCTTCACGGGACATTGCTTTGAAAAAGTACCTGCGGGGAAAAATGAAATCTCAAATATCAAATAACAAAACTCAGCCGGGCATGCCGGACAACGGGAGGCCACGACCGAAAGTAGTAACATTGCGAGCTCGTGAACACCTATTGACCACAACCAGGACAAAGTTTCCTAAGTGTTCACCCTGACTGTCTGATGTGAAGAATTACCCGTAATTTTTCTTTGCCGGCAGCAAAGTAATGATTAAATTTGCATCATAAATCAAATGTTTTGTTTATTGAATATGCCCGGGTGGCGGAATTGGTAGACGCGTTGGTCTCAAAAACCAATGGTAGAAATACCGTGCCGGTTCGATCCCGGCCCCGGGTACTTTACCAGGGCCTTTTGTAATCTTTTATGCAAAAGGCTTTTGCTTTCCGGTATTATTCCCGGTAATTGCAACTATATTGACAACCTTATGTAATAAACCTTTTAGCAAAAGCTTAAAAAATATTTAATAAACAATTATATTTGCAATCATAATCATTAAATCAAACTGCTATGGAAAATATAGAAGACCAAAAACGTGCATCAGTCTGGAAGCCTGCTTTTCAATACGGGGTATTGGCGGGAATTATTTTGATAGTTATTGCAATAGTTTACTATGTTGCCGGACAGCAACAACACTGGTCGTCCGGCATAATCAGCTACCTGGCTTTGCTTGTCGTTATTATTTACGGTTTAAAAACATATCGCGATGAACTGCTTGACGGATACATAAAATATGGAAGAGCCCTGGGGTTTGGGGTTCTGGTATCCTTATTTGCAGGTATTGTTTCCGGATTGTACACTTTTGCCCTTTTTAAGTTTATAAACCCCGATGCATTACAAACATTGCTTATTGATGCTGAACAAAAAATTATTGAAGCAAGTCCCGGTATAAGTGACAGGGAATTGGATATGGCTTTATCCTTTACAAGGTTTTTTATTAATCCATATTTCTTTTTTATTTCATCCTTGTTTTCTACAACTTTTTTCGGAACTATTTTTTCATTGATTGCTGCTGCTGTTTTTAAGAAAGAGAAGCCATCGGAAATGGTTGAATAATTATAAGTTGTGAGTGGTTAGTTTGTGAATTACAAGTATAGTGGCAGCTTCAGGATAATAACCGGGCCTTGGGGGTACATTTTCATAGCCATCGTCGATAGTTTTGCTGCAATTGTTAAAAATTCGGATATAGCTCAGATGACTGAAAAAAAAATCAATCATCCCCATTTGATCATAACTATTCCTGCAATGGATGAATTAGGTTATATTGAAAACTGCATTGATTCGATCAGAAAGCAGACATATAAAAACTTCACTGTACTTGTATGCGTCAACCAGCCTGAACATTGGTGGTCTGATCCGGATAAAAAAGATATTTGCGAAAACAACAGTAAAACCATTGCTTTTCTTGAAAACCTGGAATATCCGCCGATAGAAATACTTGACAGAAGCTCACCGGGTCGCGGTTTTTCGCAACACGAAAAAGGTGTGGGTCATGCGCGCAATCTGTTATTTGAAAAGGCACTCACCATATCAAATGACAATGATTTGATAATGTGTCTTGATGCCGACACTACCTTTAAACCCGGCTATTTTCAGTCGGTAGCGGATATTTTTTTAAAAACGCCCGATGCTATAGCACATGCAAATCCTTATTATCACAAGCTAACAGGAGATAAAGCTGTTGACAAGGCGATTTTACGTTATGAGATTTATATGCGCTTATATGTGCTGAATTTGTGGCGGATAGGCAGTCCTTATGCATTCACGCCTTTAGGATCGTCTATATCAATGTATGCAAAAACCTTAAAAAGTATAGGTAAAATTACACCCAGGCCGGCAGGTGAAGACTTTTATCTTTTACAAAAATTGCGGAAATATGGGCGCATTAATCAATATAATGAACATTATGTTTATCCCTCTCCAAGAATTTCAAGGCGCGTACCTTTTGGTACAGGCCCGGCTGTTGCAGATGGTATTGAAAACAGATGGGAGAGTTATCCTCTATACCCGGCTAAACCATTTGATATGATCAAAGAAACATATGATCTTTTCCCGGAACTCTTCAATGAGGACCTGAATACCCCTATGGACAACTTTTTAAAAAAAATATTCGGCACAAGTAAAATATTTCAGCAATTACGTTCAAATTATAAGACTGTTGATAAATTTATCAGGGCTTGTCATACCAAAATTGACGGATTAAGAATTTTACAGTTTGTCAGATATTATCACCGATTTCGTAATATGCCGGATGAGGATAATTTACGAAAGCACCTGGAAATAATTTTCGATAAAAAGGAGATTATTAAGACAAAATATTTCTTTTCTGCTTTTAAATTTGAAAATATTTCCATATCTTTACTTCAAAATTTACGCGATATACTTACCGATAAGGAGTTATATTATCGAAAAAGAGATTTTTATGAACCAAAGTTGCCCTTTTGATCTGATTGTAATCACAGGTCCGACCGCCACAGGTAAGACCCGGTTGACAGCTCTGCTTGCAGACTATTATGACGGTGAAATTATCAGTGCCGATTCCCGCCAGGTTTATAGGGAAATGAATATCGGATCAGGCAAGGATATTGAAGAATATATAGTAAATGGGAAAAAAATTCCTTACCATTTGATAGATATCAGGGATGTTGGTTATGAATATAATGTCTTCGAATTTCAAAATGATTTTCTTGATGCTTATGAGATTATAAATAAAAAGAATAAGCAGGCTATGTTGGTTGGTGGAACGGGTTTTTACATTGAATCGGCTTTATGCGGTAACAGAATCATTGAAGTTCCAAAAAATCAAAAACTGAGAAAAGAAGTCGAAAATCTATCCTACCCGGAGCTGATAAATATGTTGGATTCTTTGACAAGCCTGCATAATACAACGGATACTTCAGATTATGAACGGCTGGTACGCGCAATAGAAATAGAAAAGCATAAAGCTGAATACAAAGAGCTTATCGGAAATTTTCCGGAATTCACCTATATTATTTTTGCAATACACTTTGAACGCCAAATACTGCGGAAAAGAATTACGCAAAGACTCAATAAACGGCTTGAAGAAGGAATGATCAAAGAAGTTGAGGACTTGCTCCAATCAGGAATAAAACCCGGGCAACTGAAATATTACGGGCTTGAGTACAGGTTCTTGACCGAGTATCTTACAGGAGAAATAAATTACGAAAAAATGGTAAGCATGCTGAAAACGGTCATCCACCAATTTGCTAAACGGCAAATGACCTGGTTCAGGCGTATGGAAAAGCAAGGTTACAAAATACACTGGATTGACGGGACAAAAAGTGAAAGAGAAAAAATAGACGAAATCATTAATACTATTGGTAAAACAAAAATTAAACAAAAAACAAAATAATAATTTTTAAAATATAATTAAATGGAACAGGATATACAAAAAACTCCCGTAATTAGTATAGGAGATTGGATGATAACAATCTTTATATTAATGATCCCCCTTATCAATATTATTTTATTGTTTATATGGGCATTCAGCAACAGCACCAACCCCAATAAATCCACGTTTGCAAAAGCATATTTGATCTGGATTGCGATTATTATTGCGATAACAATAATAATTTCTGTTTTACTTATTAGTGCCGGTGTGTTTGGATTTTTATATGATTTTTAAAATTAATCGGCTATTATTAATATATCTTTATTATTCATCGTCTTAGTAAATGTACAGGCATGATTAACTAAAAACTATATGAAAATCCTAAACCGAATGTTTGTTTGAATTGCCATTGTTCCTCACCGGTTATAATCTCTTCACCTTCTATGGTTTCATAAACTGGAACTGTTATGTTGTGATCATAAATTACATAAAGCAACAAGTTTGCTGTAAAATATTCAGTAATTCTAATTTTGAGAGTCGACTCCCAGTTCAGAACGCTGTTCTTCCAACTATAAGTATCGGGGCTGAAATAAGTATTGAAAAGATCCAGCTTAGACCTGACTCTTATGTTTTCAGTAAATCTTTTATTGAAAGTAAGAGATATCATTGCTCCAAATTCTGTTTTCACATTTTTTGATGTGTCAACACCAAAAGCACCTTTATCAGCAAGTTCCTGGTCCAATACAAATGTGAATCTTCCTGTAGCCGGGGAAACAAAAACCGAAAGAAAATCCCACGGATTGTAATCTAAACCCAATGAAGTAATCAAAAATCCCGGTGCCATAAACCTTGAAACCACAACACTGTCATTAGGATAATGATAACCTGGGGTAAATTGTGATTTGTAGTTGATCATGGCAGAAGAATTCAGCTTTTCTGCTATTTTCCTGCCAAACTTAGATGTAAAATCTATCATATCTTCATTTTTCCTTAATGACTGACCTTCTGTTTTATACAAGCCATGTCTCAAGTCAAGAGTGTTTTTAAATGAAATATTATCTTTTTCATAGTTGGCTTCTAATCCCGCAATTGATGCTGATGAAAAAGAATTTTCCCCGCCTGCAGCCCAATTGGTGAAACTTACCTGGTTTAAGATCTGGGAAAATTCACCTGAAAAAATCCAGTTTTCAGGTTCATCGGGTTCTTCTTGTACTTCGCTCTCAGGCTCTTGCCCTATTTTTAGCCCTCCGGCATATAAACCATTATTGAGAAACGCCGGAAAACAAATCATTAATAATATGCATGTGATACTTTTCATCTGTATAAATGTATTTAAAGTTCTGACATTTTCGAATAACGAATTATTTAAGAATCTATGAATTTACGAATATTTATTGTGTCGAATAACGAATAATATACGAATTTGCGAATTACGAATTGGATTAGAATTTACTAATTATCAAATCAACAAATCAACAAATCAACGGTCACAACTCACCTCATGACTTGTGAACATTTAGTTAATGAGGGTTTAATTATCATATTTTTTGCTCAATGTAAAAATAAATTTTCAATGCCCGGTATATAAGTAAAAAAAATAATTTTGCAACTTATAATAATCAAACTTACTAAATAATGGACAAAAGAGTTATAGTTATTACGGGCGGCAGTTCAGGTATTGGCCTGCAGACGGTCAGGCAGCTTGCCGCGGAAGAGAATAATCATATTATATCGTTTTCCCGAAGTGAAGAGAAGATGCGAAAGGCATTAAAAGAGATCGGAGAAAAAGATAATATTAACTATTTCGGAGGCGATATAACAAAAAAGGATGATTGTCAAAAATTTGCGCAATATGTTGAAGCAAATTATGGTAAGCTTCATGGGCTGGTAAATAATGCCGGTATTATTACCAATGGTGGCATTGAAATGATAGATTATGAAACATGGAAGTATAATCTTGAAGTTAATTTAAATGGTGTATATCTTTTTACTCGATGCGTGTTGCCATTATTAAGAAAAGCACAGGGTGCATCTGTTGTCAATGTGTCGTCGGTAGCTTCATTTAAGCCCGGCAGAAGCATAGCCTATTCTGTTAGCAAAGCAGGACTAGATATGCTTACGGAATTTTTGGCAGGCGACCTGGCACCTTATAAAATCCGCGTTAATTCGGTTAACCCGGGTCTTGTAGTAACTCCCTTACACCTTGACAACAAGATATTTGACAAGAAAGCCGAATATGAGGAAATGTTAAACAAATCTGCAGAAAAATATCCGCTCAGACGTATAGGTAAACCGGGGGATATTGCCAACCTTATTGAGTTTCTGCTGTCTGATAAAGCTTCATGGATAACCGGAAGCATTATGAAGATTGACGGAGGTGTAACGATTAGCAACGATCTTATACCGCCTAAGGAGAATAATTAATTTGATTACAAAGGCGAATAAAATCAATCAGCCATAAAGTAATCCACTGTTTTAACCAAAAAACTCATCCGAAAAATTGATAAGGTATAGGTTCTTTGTTGACCTTGTAACGGCAGTATATAGCCACTTGTAGTACTCTTTGCCGGGCGGGGTTGCGGGTGTCAAGCCCTGTTCTACAAACACATTTTCCCATTGACCGCCTTGAGATTTATGGCAGGTTAAAGCATAAGCGAATTTAACCTGTAATGCGTTATAATATTTACTTCTTTTTATTTTAAGGTATCGTTTGCGTTTTTCAGGTATATCACTGTAGTCTTTTTGTATTTCTTCGTATAACTTATTCAGGTCTTTGAACGATAATGAAGGTTTGTCAATGTAGAGCGAATCAATAATAAGTTTGAGTTCCAGTACCGGTTCATCGGGGTAATCGAGCAATCTTACAGATACATCTGCAAACCTGAATCCGTAGCATTCTTCATTTTTTATTACCCGCAAAACTTCCATCATGTCGCCATTGGCAATAAAACCTGCATCGGAACTTTCGGGCAGCCAGAAATAGTTATTCCTGGTTGCCATAAGATAATCACCGCTGCTCAACTCCTCTTCAAAAAAAAGCACCCTGTTTCTAATTTCCCGGTTATATAGGTTTGCTTTTTTGTTTGAACGGCATATAATTACTGATTTTTCTTTTTCATTGCTGCTGAAAGAGTTTACCACAGCCTCCTCCAGCTCCCATCCCTGAAGCCTTTTTACATCATCAAAGCCGGCAAGTTTGAATTTCGGAACAGATTTGCCGGTTTTGCCAAGCTTATTACGGATAATTGTGGCATTGTATAACACTCCCGATTCGAGGCTTTGCCTGACAACGTGGCTCAACTGTGCGGTAAAAAGCTTCAGGCTGTATTTTGTTTTTATATATTCTTCATCAAGCGCAGGGCTTTTATCCACAGAAACCGGGGGTAACTGTGCATTATCGCCTATCAAAAGCATTTTGCAGTTGCTTCCGCTGTAAACATATTCTATCAAGTCATCAAGAATATTTTTTTCTCCGAAAAGGCTTTGATCTTCATTATCAGTTTTTGTACTTATCATAGAAGCCTCGTCAATAATAAACAAAGTGTTTCTGTGGCGGTTGTTCATCAATACTAAAGATACAAAACCTTCATTGCTGGCATGAAGGCGATATATTTTTTTGTGTATGGTAAAAGCCTTGTTGCCCGAGTATAACGATAACACTTTTGCAGCCCTTCCGGTAGGTGCAAGAAGAACAAAATCGAAATCAAGCATCGGCAATACCTTTACAAGGCTGCTAACCAGTGTTGTCTTTCCCGTACCGGCATACCCTTTTAAAAGAAACAAGGTTGAACCGGATTTATCAAAAATAAACCGGCATAACTTTTCAATAGCCTGCTCCTGGTCATTGGTCGGAGTATAGGGAAGCGCACTCTGAAAAGCAGTTATGGCACTCTCAATATTCATTTATAAAATATTCCTTTCGGGCAAATATAAAACAACTTGAGTTATTTTTCAGGCAATTTTTATGCGCTTTTCGCAAAAGCTTTTTCAGATTATGGTGTTATGAAGAAATACTATTTTATTTCCATGAAATGAGAATTTCGGTCAGTTTATCACCACCGTTAATGGAAAGCGGTATAGTGATGATAATGTTTTTACAGCCGGCTATTTCGAGCGACTGTTCCATCCAACCGGCAAACCAATTTTCAAAGACAGGATCATGGTTAGACAGTTTGGTGATGTGAAGCTTAACATGTTTTTTTTTCTTTTCGGCAATGATTATCTCCGAATGTTCAAAACTTCTTTTGAATAAATGGATACCTTTTTTAATAACATAACCTGTTAAAACAAACTTTGAGAAAAATAACGATATTCTATTATATCTCATCCTGGCATTGAATCTGCCGCTTTGCCACGCACCTGTTTTATCATCCTTAAAAATAATGTGAGACATGATCTGTACCGGCACTATGACCGCTTCATCAGCCGGATACCATCCTGTTGGAGAAATATAATTTATAAAAGTCTCTTTTGAGCTTATTGGAAGTGACTTTATCCATTCATTATAATAAGCGGGATGTTTCGATTTTATCAGTTTTAAGATGGCTATAGCTATTTCTCCCTTAACATTCACAATAATTTCTTTTAATTTTATAAGTGTATTAATGTGCAATAATATGAAAAATAAATGGGGAAAATTAAGTACAACTAAGAAAAATGTTTTTATATCTAAAAAAAAAGCTGAATAATCAAAAAAAATAAAATTGTGTTGTTATCAATAAATTATTTCGAAATCATGGGCATAACGGCTAAAAACTCACTGGTAAAAGCTATTCCGCTGTTTTTTATGTGGTAAAAACATGTTGTTGAATTTTTTTTTGCTTGTTTTTTATTAATGTTTTAAAAAAAATATTTATCAACAATACTTATAATGTTTATATTTTCTTTTATTTTTTTGGTATGTTTTTAAAAGAATTCAAATTAATTTAGCGGATAAGAAAAATAACAAATATGTATCTCAACAATTTGAGTATTTTAAATTTTAAAAATTACAATGAAGCCGGTCTGTCATTTAGTCCGCGCATAAATTGTTTTACCGGTTATAACGGTAGTGGCAAGACCAATCTTTTGGATGCAATATATTATTTGTCATTTTGCAAGAGTTTTACCAACCCGGTTGACAGCCAGAATATTTTGCACGATAAGGGTTTTTTTATAATCCAGGGCAATTATAAGCGCAATGGAATTGATGAAGAGATATATTGTTCAATGAAAAGGAGCCATCGTAAGGTATTTAAGCGAAACAAAAAAGAATATCGTCGCTTGGCGGATCATGTGGGCCTTTATCCTCTTGTACTTATCACCCCCTCGGATAGTTCGCTGATACTGGGCGGCAGTGATGAAAGAAGAAAATTTACCGATGGCGTTTTAGCACAATATGATAAGGAGTATCTTGCAAATTTGATAGATTATAATAAAGCTCTTCAACAGCGCAACGCTTTGTTGAAAAGTTTTGCCGAAAAAAACTATTTTGATTCAGCATCCTTGGATATATGGAGTGAACAATTAATAAAACAAGGAACGGAAATACACCGGGCAAGGAAGCATCTTTTCGGGGATTTTTTACCAATTTTCCAGGAATATTATAACTTTCTTACAAACAAGAACGAGGAGGTAAGCATTAATTATGACAGCCAGCTTAACGATGCAGGCATGGCACAATTATTAACCGGGTCATTGCAAAAAGACAGGATGCTGCAACATTCAACATCCGGTATTCATAAAGATGACCTTTTGTTTTACATTGATGGTATGCCCGCTAAAAAATTTGGCAGCCAGGGACAGCAAAAATCTTTTCTTATTGCCCTAAAACTCGCACAGTTCGAATTTACCAGGAAAGTGAAGGGCTATCAACCTATACTGATATTTGATGATATTTTTGACAAACTTGATGACTTGAGAGTTAAACAACTTATGAAGCTTGTAAGCGGTGAAAAATTCGGACAGATTTTTGTTACCGATACCAGTAGCGAAAGATTAAAAGATGTTTTTTCCAAAATTGGTGTCAAATCAGCTTTATATGAAATTGATAATGGAAAAATAATAAGTGACGCGGGGATTACGGGTGACGAGTGACGGGTGGTGTGCCATTTCCCTTTATCAAAAATATAAATACATGAAACGATCTAATGAGCAAACTCTTGGTGAAATAATAAAGGATGTTTTAAAATCATACGGACTTGAAAAGAAGGTAACACAAGTGAGGGTTGCCTCCAGCTGGGATAAGGTTATGGGTCCATTCATTGCAGGTAAAACAATTAATATTACTTTAGAAAAAGATACACTGATAGTGAGATTAAATTCACCTGCACTTCGTAATGAACTCAATTATGAAAAAGAGAAAATTATAAATAAACTGAATAAAGAATGTGGAGCTGATGTAGTAAAAAAGATCGTTATCATGTAATACTCAATACAGGCTTGCCCCTGTGAATATCTTTTACTTCACATTCAATAATCTCTTTACAGGCCGGCAGTTCGTCAATTGTTTCCCCCAATTCAATTTGCACTTCTTCACCAAAAAGGTCTTCCAAAATAAGAATATATAGATGTTTTTCGTTTGAAAAAACCAGTTTATCTACTCTCTTTACCGGGAATTTGTATTTTTTGCCTGCCTGATAGTATGGATGAAGGGGTTCAAGGTAGTAATATCCTTCAGAACTAAGCCTTTCAACACGACAGGTAATTTTCTGCCCTTTTTTAAGACGGTAATTCAGGTAATACTTTTTCTGAAGCAAATGTTTGTTATGATTTTTGTCTTCAAGTATGAAATATCTTTTACTGTTTTCAGGATTGGTTCTTTCGTCAATTATTATGAATTCGCAGTAGTTTCCCGGCACAACTTGGTGTGTTATTGCTGAATCATCTGCTCTATGTAAAAAAAGTTTTCCTTTTTTTATTTTATTAACATGGCAATCTATTTCCTGTTTATTTACAATATGATTTCCTGGTGAAGTTTTTACATCCCAGTTATTTTCAAATATATCACTGACGACTATTATAAACTCTTTGGAATCAAAAAAGTTAAATCTTTCCTTGCTTTCCACAAATCGGAATGGATAGGTTTTGCCTTCGCTGTAGTGTGGATGTTCAGGTTCGATAAACATTTGCCCTTTGCAGTTGATTTTATCAACCCGGCATAATACTTTTTCTCCCGGTTTCAGGCCATAATCCGAGTAATATTCGCCAGGTAAAAGTACTTTGAAACCAAGGGGGTCTTTAAGCACATAATATTTTTCATCGTTATCAAGCTTGAATATTTTGAGTACTTTAAACCAATAATCTTTGTTGACGGTAAGCTTTGAATTGTTTATTTTGACAGTATTAATAACCATGCCATGTGCAAGTGCTAAATTATATCTGCTGAATCTATAATATTACCACCTTTTTCCTTGATTTTGTTAATCATCTCATAGAAACCGATTTTATCAATCGGACGGGTTGCATCCTTAATGAAAAAAGTGTTAAAACCGTTGTCAATGGCGTCGAGTGCTGTAAAAGCAACACAAAAATCGCCTGCCAGTCCGCAGATATAGGTATCGGTAACATCTTTTTCCTTTAGATAACCGGATAATCCTGTTGATTTCTTTTTTCCATTATCAAAAAATCCGCTATAGCTGTCAATGGCGGGATCTGTGCCTTTCCGGAAGAATCCTTCTATGACAATAGTGTTCAATTCGCCTGATAACTCGGCTCCAATTGTACCCTGAACACAATGGTCGGGCCAAAGAATTTGTTCAACACCACCAAGAGTGATCTTATCAAAAACTTTTTTATTCTTATGGTTCGAGGCAAAACTGCCATGATTGGCAGGATGCCAGTCCTGTGTGGCAATTACCAAAGGAAACTTTTCTTGCAGTATGTTTATAAGCGGTATTATTACATCGCCCATGGGTACTTCAAGTGCCCCGCCGGGCAGAAAATCATTTTGAACGTCTACGATTATAAGTGCTTTCATCTGTGTTAAATGTATTTAAAGTTTTAATTTCTAATAAATATTTTCGAATAACGAATATTCTACGAATTTACGAATTACTAATAATGATCATTGGTCATTTGTTTATTAGTTAGGTGTTTAATGTTGATAATAAGCATTGTCAACTGTCAATTGTCAATTGTCAATTGTCAATTGTCAACTGTCAACTAGATTACTGCCGACTGCCGACTGCTTACCGATTACCGATCACTTATTTTTTCTTCATTAGCCTGATATTTCAAAATTGTTTCTTCTCTCAAATCCATCAATGTTTTCGATATTCCCACTTTATAAATGTGTGGAAAGTCGAATCTTTTATGTTCATCAGGTAACAGGCTGAGACGGTATTTCAGGTATTCATTTATATTTTTTACATCTTGTGTTTCAATAACTCTATTACCATTTTTCATAACAGGTATTGTCAAGGGTTCTGTTTTAAAGTTTGTCAGGCTCACAGATTTGCTTTTTTCGAATGGATGAAACATTTTTTCAGGGATTTTTTCATTTACCAAAGTTATGGCATCACCATAAAACAGATTTTTACCGTTGTAATATCTGATTATTTGTTTTTTACCCGGCAGTGTTATTTTTTGAATATTTTCGGAAATTTTAAGTTTTGGTATTCCGTCGGTTTCGCAAAGTTTATAGACTCCGTCCACTGCGCCGTCGGGATTGCCGGTAACCAGGTTTGTGCCTACGCCAAATATATCAATTGGTGCTTTTTGTTCGAAAAGGCTTTTGATAACGTTTTCGTCAAGTTGGTTGGAAACCACAACAGGAACATAATTCAAACCTTCTTTATCTAGTATTTCCCTGGCTCTTTTTGATAAATAGGCAAGGTCGCCGCTGTCCAGCCGTATACCTTTAAGTTTATATCCTTTTTTTTCAAGCTCTTTTGCAACAATAATAGCATTTGGAACTCCCTTGTTAAGGGTATCGTATGTATCGACCAGGAGTACGCAGGAGTTGGGGAAAACACTGGCGTATGCCCTGAATGCTTCCAATTCCGATTCAAAACATTCAATAAATGAGTGGGCCATTGTTCCGGCGTGCGGTATGTTATATTTTCTTGCAGCAATAACATTTGATGTGCTGTTAAACCCGCCTATAATGGCGGCTCTTGAAGCCATTATCCCTCCATAGGATTGTGCACGCCTGAGACCGAAATCGCTAAGCACCTTATCTTTAGCTACCTGCCTGATACGGGCAGCCTTGGTAGCTATCAGCGATTGATAATTCAGAACATTGAGCAACAATGTCTCAATCAACTGTGTTTCAATTAAATTACCTTCAACGCGCACAATAGGCTCAAAAGGAAAAACAACATCTCCTTCCTGAACCGAATAAATATCACCGCTAAAAGAAAAAGTTGAAAGGTGATCAAGAAAATCGCTTTCAAAACCCGAACGATGTAAAAAGTCAATATCATCCTTTTCAAACCTCAATTCAGCAATCAATTCCAGCAACTCCTGCAATCCGGCAAAAACCATGTATCCTCCTTTGAATGGTAATTTTCTGAAAAAATAGTCGAAACAGGCAGAAGTATCAGCCTTTTGATGCTTAAAATAAGCTTTAGCCATTGTAAGCTGATAGAGGTCGGTATATAGTGGTGATATTTTTTGTTTATCAAACATTGATTAATCACTTAGAAAGCATTTTTAAAGTTTCTTTATGTACCAGGAAATCATGGTTGCTGAATAAAACCATTCTTATGGTTTTCAGTTTTTTAAGCGTTTTCATTTTGTTAATGATCTCTTTCAATGCTACCTGTGCGGCTTCTTCAACGGGATATCCGAAGGCTCCTGTAGAAATGGCAGGGAATGCGATGCTTTCAATGTCTTTATCTTCACAGATATCAATAGCATTTTTGTAACAGTTTGCAAGGAGTTTGTCGTGCGGAATATCGCGTTCATAAACCGGTCCGAGGCAATGAATAACATATTTGTTGGGCAGGTTGTATGCGTTTGTAATAACTGCTTCACCGGGTTTTATCGGTCCAAGCTCAGTACTTTCTCTTTCAAGCTCCGGCCCGGCAGCCATGTGTATTGCACCGGCTACACCGCCACCTATACGTAAATACGCATTCGCCGCATTTACAATAGCTTCTATATCGTTTTGATTAGTTATATCACCCTGAACGATTTCAAGATTTGCATTTTCAATTTTCATTTGTTTCATTGTTATAAAAAATTTTTAAAAAATTATCATGCTAATATTAATATAAAACATTTAATTTATTATTGTAAAAAATTCTGCGAAGTTATATGCAAAGATAAACAAAGATATACAAAGCATAAAAAGGGGTTAATTATTTATACTTTTTACAACAAAAACCTGCGAAGTTTCATACTTAACTACTTTAACTTTTTCGCCTTTATCAATAAATCCTGTAAGTGCAGTTGCGTCATAAATTTCGTCGTCTATTTCGATTTTCCCGCTTGGTCTGAGCATGGTTGTGGATATACCTGTTTTTCCTTTCAGTGTTGTCATAACAGGATTTGCCGAGCTGTATCCTTCTTTGGTTTTCTGGACTGTATCCAGGGCAAGTTCACCAAAGTGTGAAGTAGAAAACAATTTTTTACTGATATAAAAGGAGGTTGTAAGCGATACAAAGAAAGCAATTATTACAATAAGAAAAGCCATCAGCACATCTCTTACTGGCACACCTGTAAAATCTAATCCATCTATTTCCACCATTGCCAGGGCCAGCCCGACTATTATCATCAATATTCCAAGAATGCCTGCAACGCCGAAGCCGGGTAAAGCAAAGATTTCCACGCCTATCAGTACAATACCAACAATAAACAGGGCTATTTCCCAGTGTTGAGCGATACCTTCGATATAAAGTGGGGCAAAATATAATACGGCGGCTGTAATAGAAACAAGCAGGGGGAATCCGACACCCGGTGTTTGAAATTCAAAATATAAACCACCCAGGATCAACATTATAAGAATACCACTTACCACGGGGGATACCAAAAAATTTATAAAACGGTCGATAAAGGTGAGCCGTTGCTCAAAAATCTTGAATTCTTCCAGTCCTGCATGTTTCAGGACTTCTTCCGTATTTTCGGCTATCCCTTCGCAGAAGCCCCAGCGCATAGCTTCCGAAGCCGTAAAGGTGAGTACTTTTCCGGCTTCAATAACACCTTCAATTTCTATTAACGGGTCAACCATTGCCTGTGCAATGTTAGGGTCGCGGTTTTTGGCTTCGGCAGTTGAACGCATCATAGAGCGCATATATGATTGATATTTGTCGGGTGCTTCCTCACCGGTTTGGTCTACAACCGTCGCAGCCCCAATATTGGCCCCCGGTCGCATGTAAATCCTGTCAGCAGCTATTGATATAAGGGCACCGGCCGATGCAGCATTAATATCTATAAACACTATTACCGGTATAGGCGATTGTATAAGCATGGTGCGCAATTTGTCGGCCGCATCCACCATACCGCCATAAGTATCCATGTGAATTAATATAAAATCGGCACCTAAACTGTCTGCCTCTTCCAGTGCTTTTTCAGCCGTTCGTACAACCGGCGGAGCAATATTCTCACGAATAGGGAATTTATAAACCAGAAACTCCTTATCAGGGGTTTTTTCAATGGCTTCCGATACGCGGTCATGTCTTTGGCCGGTTATTGAAAAGGAAAGGACAAGAGAAATCGTTATAAGGAATAAAAGATTTTTTCGTTTCATGCGTATAAAATTTATTTAAAGTTCTGGTATTTTCTAATAACGAATTATTTACGAATTACGAATAATGGTCATTGTTTATTTGTTTATTCGTTTATTCATTAAGTGTTTAATGTTGATACTAAGCATTGTCAACTGCTGACTGCCGACTGTGGACTGCCAATTATCAATTATCAATTACCTATTACCGAATACCCGTTACCCGTTCACCCCGTTAAATAAACTATTTTAAAATTATTGTTGTTTTGATCAACATCAAATCAGCGCTACAACCTTGTATAATATATTACTATGTTATTTAACAAGGGTAAACCCGTCACCCGATACATTCAATTATCACACATTAACACATTGGCACATCACCGCTGGTCACCCCTGGTTTCCCTTTTTATAGTCGGCAAGAAACTTTTCCAGCCCGATATCAGTAAGCGGGTGGTTTAACAGTTTAAGTATCGGGTCGAGCGGGCAGGTAACGACGTCTGCTCCTGCTTCGGCACATTTGATGATGTGGTTACTGTGCCTTATGCTTGCTGCCAGTACTTCCGTTTCAAAACCATGTAGGTTGTAAATATAAACTATTTGTTCTATAAGCGAAACCCCGTCATAAGACACATCGTCTATCCTGCCAATAAAGGGCGAAACATAAGTAGCACCGGCTTTGGCAGCCAGTATAGCCTGTCCTGCAGAAAAAACAAGCGTGCAATTTGTTTTTATGTTTTTATATGTAAGGTGTTTTATTGCTTTCACACCTTCGGTGATCATAGGTACTTTTACAACAATGTTTTTGTGCAAAGCTGCAAGAGATTCTGCTTCTTTGATAATATTTTCAAAATCGGTAGCTATCACCTCAGCGCTTACATCGCCGTCAACAATATTACATATATCAACATAATGTTTCATGATGTTATCATGGCCTGTGACACCTTCTTTCGCCATTAGAGAAGGATTGGTGGTTACTCCGTCTAAAATACCAAGATCATGTGCCTGGCGTATTTGATCAAGATTAGCTGTATCTATAAAAAATTTCATTGGCTGATTTTTTTTGATTGATAAAAAAAATTCAAAACTATTTTACAAAAATAAGAAAACAGATTAAACAAATAAAAAAGGGTAAGTTACTTATATCGCACCGCTACAACCACCTTACCCTTGCTTCCTTCCGGACCTGGGGGAGTTCGGTGGGAGCTGGTCGTATAAGACTTACCCAACTGCAAAAGTACAAAAAAAATAGAACTTGTGAAAGCTTTGTTGTTTTATTTTACTGAAATAATTTATATAGTTTTAAAAGTGGTAAGTGTGGCGCTTTGGAGTAAAGTTTAAAATAAAAGGTAAAAATATATTGTATTAATAGATGCTTTTTGCTTGAGTTTGTTTCTCATAAAAAGGAATAAAATCAGCGATTAAACAGAAGCCCAATTTGAATGACCGGGCTTTGGTAGTTCATGTTATCAGCGAAATAATAGCTTGTTTGCACTGTTAGAAGAAGCCTTTGGGTAATTTCATAGTCAGCACTTACAAATGGTACATAAACCATAGTGCCATAATCATAAAAGTATGCTTCATTAAGCTCATTACCATCCTGGTTTGTAATGTGCAGGTTGTTTATATTGCCCCTTCCAATGCCCATAGAAGCATTATAGCGGAATTTTCCTGATTTGTGGGTAACTCCTAAAAAAACTCCTCCATGAGTGAGTGATATATATGAATTTTCGGAATCATCAGTTTTATAATTAGCATTTTGTCTCCCCCCATAAATGCCGGCTGCCAGTTTTGATCCGATATAGTACCTGAGAATACCTCCGATTCCACCTCCTCTTGCAGTAATTTTATAATCAGGATTTTGCATTATAACATATGATGGCTGAAGTATTAACATACCGCCACTGTACAAGCTTTTTTTTTCAATACCGTTGATTTCACTAGCGTTGGCTGATAGAAAAAAAGTAAAACATACCATTAAAAACAAAATATAAACCTTCATTGCGTTATAGTTTAATAAAATGCAAAATTATGCAAAACAATAACATTTTAGGATTATAATTTGCAAAGAAACTATATTTATATTCCGATGTCAGAATTTCAACAACATTGTTTAATATTACATATGGATAACTGCTAACATCCAAAATTGTATTTTTAGCGAGCATTAAAAAATTATTCCGCCTTTAAAGCGTCCACGGGGTTTGCTCCCGATGATTTTACTGCATGGTATGCAATTGTAATATAAGAAATAGATACAGCCGCAGTTGCTGCAATCAAAAATGGCCAGGGGGTTATACTTATCCTGAATGCAAAATCAGAGAGCCATCTTTCCATATATATGTATGCAAGAGGAAGGGCGATAATAATACTTACAAAAACGAATAAAGCAAAATCTTTAAATAATAGTCTTATTATATCCGTAGTTACTGCACCGTGTGTTTTTCTGATACCTATCTCTTTTGTACGCTGCTCAGCATTGAATCCCGAAAGGCCGAACAGTCCGACAAGGCTTATAATGATACTCAGCAAAGCAAATATTCCGAGTAAGTTAGCCGTATTAGTTTCTTCGTCGTATGAAGCAGCAATAACTTCATCAATGAAGAAGTATTCGAACGGATGACCGGGGAGCTCACTGGTAAAAACTTTTTCAATGTGATTTATAGCATCACTTGCATGTCCCGGTTGTATTTTTGCAGTTATTAGTCTGTCTGTTCTTACTGGGAATATTGCCATAGGTTCAACCGGCTGGTAGAGAGACTGATAATTGAAATCGGAAACTACACCTATTACTTTGCGGCTTATTATCGTATCAAATAATTGCCTGTTAATAGTTTTACCTATTGGGGCATCCCATCCATATTCACGTGCAGCGCTTTCATTTATTATTATTGAATTGGCATAGTCAGTTGTTAAATCCGGATCAAAGCCCCTTCCTTCAACAATCTTCATTTCAAAAAGATCTATGAATTCTGGTTCTATCATTAATATTCGCATAAGGTTTTCTTCAAAGCCATGATCAGTCTCAACGGATAACCCCCAGGTTTCAATAATTGAACTTGCTGCCGGTATGCTTCGGCTAAAGGCAGTTTGCGTTATCCCGGAATATTGTTCAAGCCTGTTCTTAAATCGCTGATTCCACTCTACCTCATATCTTTTGCTTTGAGGGATGCTTACAGTAACACGATATTCAGGTTCAAAGCCCAAAGATTTGTTATACATATAATTAACTTGCTGGTATACTATCAATGTTATGGTTATAATGAAAATGGAAATAACAAACTGAACTGTTAATAATATATTTTTCAGATTGACTTTTTTACCTTTTAGCTTGAGCTTGTCCTTTAATACATCAGTAGGTTGTATGCGTGATAGGTACAATGCCGGATAGCTTCCTGAAACAACGCCGGTGATAATTGCTACAGTGATCAGGATAACAATTATCATGGGATTATCTATAATATTAAATGATAATGATTTGTTCATAAGATGATTGAAATAGGGGAGAGCTATTTCAACGAATAAGCTGGCTATAAGAAGAGCAATAAGAACAAAAAGTAATGCTTCACCGATAAATTGACTGGCTATATCAGCCCTCTGGGCACCTAAAACTTTTCTCATACCGACTTCTTTCGACCTTTTTAAAGATCTTGATATTGCCATATTCATATAATTTATTGAAGCAATCAAAATCAGGAATATTCCAATAGCTATAAATATGGTAATGTAGGTTTTATTACCCTTGTGTGGTATTGATGAGGGATTGGGGATTTCAGCCTGTATCCTGTTATCAAAGTATATTTCCTGTAGTGGGGTAAATATGTATGAATAGGAACCTCTTTTTTCATCAGGCATGGTGCCGCCAAAAACATGCCTTTTAACAAATCCGGGTATGTGATTTTGGCGAAAAGCTTCTTTATCAAACTGATCCTCCACCATAAGGTATGTATATATATTATTGCTTGTGAAACCGGGGGATGCACCAAAAACTTGATGCACAAACCTGTCCATTCCATAAAAAGGAATAAGAAAATGAAATCTTAAGTGAGTATATTCCCTGGGCTCCTCTATCACGCCTGTTACCTTTAAAGAGTACTGATCTTCAACGGAAATTATTTCGCCGACCGGATTTAGATCACCAAAATATTTTTCCGCGTTTTTTTTGGTCAGTATAATACTGTTTGGTTCAGACAATGCCGTACAGGGGTTGCCATAAATGAATTCATAATCGAAAAAATCAAAGAAGTTTGTATCGACAAACAGAACACCATCCTCATAGAAGGCCCTGTCTCTATATTGTATTAAGAAATCACCATAAAACATACTTGGATAATTAACCCTTACAAAATCTTTAATTTCGGGAAAATCATTTTTCAGTGCTTCACCAAATGGTATAGAAGTTACCGCAGCATGTAAAGGTTTGCCGTCAATTGTAAACTCTACTTCGGCGCGATATATATTATCAGCTTTTTCATGATGACTATCGACAGAAAGTTCTTTTATAACATGCAGAAAAATTATAATTGCTGCACACAGACTTAAGGAAAGCCCAATGATGTTAAGCGTTGAATATAATTTGTTGCGGACAATGTTTCGCCACGCTATTAAAATGTAATTTAGTATCATTTAAGTATTGATTATTACTATTATAGCTCATCAAATGTCATGCAAAATAACTTAAATAACTAATATACAACAATAAACAAATTAGCAAATAAAAGTTAATGCTCATATTCATACACATTTGTACGAATATGAACATGATTTTATTATAATAGTTTAAATGTTTAAAAGTTTATGGATTGAGCAGTATTAATTAAAGCTAAAGCCTGTCTATCAACTATTTGTTCATGGTACTGTGGCTTTTTGTATTTGTTTCTTTGTAAATTCAATTAATAAGGTGACAAAATATTAAAAAAATCATTTTTTAGTTTTGAAAAAAAGAACGATATTTGCACACTCAAAAATAAAATATTAATTCTAACTAAAAGATTTACAATTAAATGCCAACAAAAATCAGATTGCAGAGAAAGGGTAAAAAGAGAAGACCTTTTTACCATATAGTAATTGCGGATGGTCGTGCACCCCGAGACGGAAAATTCATTGAAAAGCTTGGCACTTATGATCCAATTACCACCCCGGCAACTATCGACTTAAACTTTGACAGGGCGCTATATTGGGTACAGGTCGGCGCACAACCCACTGACACGACCCGTTCAATATTGTCACACAAAGGCGTGATGATAAAACATCATTTGCTGAAAGGCGTTAAAAAAGGCGCTTTAACAGAAGAACAGGCACAAGAAAAATTTCAGGAGTGGCTTAAAGAAAAAGAAGCCAAGATACAAAAGATGATCAGCGAAAACAGGCTTTCCGAAAAAGAAAAACAGAAAAAAAGGATTGAAGAAGAAAGAAAGATCAATGAAGCCCGCGCCGAATTACTAGCCAAAAAGCTTGCAGAAGAAAAATTAAAAGAAGAAGCATCAAAGCAAAAAGATAAAAAGGAAGAACAACCGGCAGCCGAAAAGAAAAAAGAAGAAGCACCCAAAGCTGACGTGAAAAAAGAAGATAAACCGAAAACGGAAGATAAAAAAGAAGAAAAACCAACGGCCGAAGAGAAAAAAGAAGAAGCACCCAAAGCTGACTTGAAAAAAGAAGATGAACCGAAAACGGAAGATAAAAAAGAAGAAAAACCAACGGCCGAAGAGAAAAAAGAAGAAGCACCCAAAGCTGACTTGAAAAAAGAAGATAAACCGAAAACGGAAGATAAGAAGGAAAAAAAGCCGCCGGCTGATCAGAAAAAAGAGTAAGCCCAGGGGCTGACGTGAAAAAGAAGTTCTTAAAACCAAAACAAAAAACAGATAGATCAAAAAAGGCCTATAAAACAGCCAAATAATCTATATCTGTCTGTTCCTGTCTTTTTACTGAAATTTTGTCATTTTTGTGCAAAATGTTTTCTTACCTGGTCATGGCTGATCCGGAATTATTGTCTTATAAAATATAATCAACAAATGGTCACAAATTAACAACACAAATGGACACAAACAGATTTGAGAATATTTGTGTGTATTTGTGGATAACATCTTTGTGTGTATTCCATATTGCTCTTTTTAAAGTCATCTCTGTGGGTAATAAATAAATTTATAAGGGGGATCTTAATTTAAATTACCTTAGTTAACGTACTTGTTGTCCTCATGAATGTACTTTGTGTCCTCATGGTTAAATTTTTCACCACACAACACAAAGAGATTGGAGATTCAGCAATGCTGATCGACGGACAATTATTTTCTCCACAATATACTTTTCTCCGCTTCTAATAACCAAATAATAAATTCCTGAAGGAGCACCCCCCATATTAATTTCAATAGTTGAAGAATCAATCAGACTGATATTGTCATACTTGATTACCTGTCCTTTCATATCAAATATTTTATATTTTACTTTTTTTGATAATTGGCTAAATCTGATATAAAAGTTTCCGTCATTAGGATTAGGATAAATATTAACAAAGTCCCGGATAGTACTTTCTGCATAAACCTGTGATTCAACGGTAATAACAAAATCACAAATATTGCTGCACTCGGTGATATCATCAGAATAGTAATAATCTATGACATGTTTTCCCTTTCCTTTTTCGTATGGATCGAAAACTTTAATAGGAGTTCGGTTATATAAGTATTCACCGCCTTCGGGTGAAGCTCCTTCAAGAAGGAATGGCTCATCAGTTACAGAAACTGCAAAGTCCTCAGGACAAACCACGTCAGGAAGTTCATAAACAACGATTATGAACTGGCAGGTTTCACCCGAATACTCATAGGTTGTGATGTGTCCCCGACGCCTGCCGCTTCAGGATTAAAATATTTACCATCTTCAATGCCTGGTCCTGAATATATACCCCCCGGTGGTTCTGCCCCGGTTAGTTCAAAAACTCCGTCATCGAGGCATGCTTCATCATCTTCGGGGCAAGGGAAAAGTATTGCAGTCACTCTGTCAGAACTTACCGGTTCGCTTAACAGCCCGGCACCATTCTCTGCAATTACTGTAGTATAGTAGGTTTGACCGGGCTCTAATTCAACATCGGTATTAATAAATGATGTACCCGTTCCGTTATCTGTCCAGTCAATTAAATCACCTGCGCCGGGACTAGTTCCGGCCGCATAATAATACTTTGCCACACCTGAATTCGGATCGCTTCCGGCACCCCAGTTAGCTGCAATCTCATTTAAATTAAATGTAATATCAATATCCGGGTGTAACGAACCAAAATGGTATTATTATCAACATGCTCCGAAACAACCTCAAAATCAACCTGTGCAGGCAAACCTGTACAGAATAAAATAAAAAAAAGGGAAAAAATAGTCCTTTTATTTCATCATAACAAAATTGTTTTAACCGGTATGATGGAACCCTCATGTTGCTTAGTTTGTTAATATAGTATTTGTATTTTATAAACATAAGGGTTTCATAATTAATTGAGAAGCATAATAATGACCTCATTTTATTAAAATTTTTTGATTTCCGCACTGATTATTTATTTGTGTAAGTATTTTCCGGATTCTTTATTTAATAACATTCAAAAAAGCAATGCACCGAACATGAACTGTATTGATCCTAATACTAAACAAAGTGCAGCCAGAGTGTCCCGAAAAGCAAAAGCACTACTCAAAGAAAAAATTTCACCGGGCCGGTATAATAATTTCATCAAAAAATCTAATAAACAAAAATACAAAGAGAACTTTTTATTACAGAATTATTGTATTTTTGACCAAAATTTATTAATTTCGTATTCTTAAAGAATTTATTCCGGGACTTTTGCCGTTTCAGGAAAGTCCCGTTGTTTTTTTAATAACAAAAAAGAAGATTATGACCAAAACACCTTTTAAAGTAGTATCCGTCATTTATGAATTGCGTGCAGGTGATTCAGGGGGAGATGTAATAGAGAAAGTAACCAATGAAAAGCCGGCTGAATTTTTGCTGGGAGCAGGAAAACTCATTGAGGCATTTGAAAACCAGGTGAGCGATCTGAAAGAAGGCGAAAATTTTGAATTCCGCATTGATAGCGATAATGCTTATGGCCAGGTAAAAGAAGAAGCAAAAGTAGATCTGCCATTGAGTGCTTTTGAAATTGAAGGCAAAATACCCGAAGACTTGCTTCAGCCCGGGAAAGTCCTGCCAATGAAAGACCAAAAAGGAAATCCTCTTTACGGAAGAGTTATTGAGGTGCAGGAACAAGTCGTTAAAATGGACTTTAACCATCCTTTAGCCGGTATGGACCTTCATTTTAAAGGCAAGGTTGTTGGAGCACGTAAACCTACCGAAACAGAAATCACAAACAAAAAAGTCGAAGGCTCTTAAGCGGTTATTTGATAGAACTGCTTTTTGTTTTCGGTTTGTGCAGAGTTTTTATGCTCAATATATGCACTGTTACGCTTGTTGCTATAACAAATAAGGCAATCCGTATCCATAATATCGAAACAATGTAAAAAGCACTGAAGCATATTGTTACCCATAACAGTGCAATGGTATATATTTTAATTCTGAGCGGTACTCCCTTTTTTTCCCTGTAATTACGGATATACTCACCAAAATACCTGTTCGTGATCAACCAGGTATAAAAACGTTTGGAGCTTTTGGCATAACAATATGCTGCAAGCAATAAAAAGGGAGTTGTTGGCAGTAAAGGCAGCACAATACCAAGTATCCCAAGGCCAACAGATATTGAACCCGCTGCGATTAGTAACCATCTTTGATAAGTTTTCAATTCGCGACCAAAGGAATTTTTTTCATTTTTGGTAGCGGCAAAATCATTGTCAAGGTTATTCCTTTCTTCTGATGGGGCTTTTAGGGTGGTTTTATTCATCGTATTCAGGTTCCATCATATTATGTATCACATTATCATAAATACGGGCAAGGCGCTCAATTGTGCCATAGCTTTCACCGTCTATTACAGCGTCATTACCAAAAACTTCGCCAAGCAGTGTGAATTGAACGCCGGAAGCAGTTGCCATTGTAATGAAATTTTCTTTATTGCGGGGATTTACAGAAACCACAATACGGCTTTGCGATTCTCCGAACAGGAAGGCATCTTTTCGGATTGAATCATCAGTCATAACATCAAAGCCGAGCATATTTTCCCTGGCCGATTCTAAAAGTGTAACAAAAAGACCTCCATTCGACACATCATGTGCCGATTCAATAAGCCGGTTACTGACAAGACGTTTTACAAGCTTATGTAAATTAAACTCTTCATCAAGGTTAAAACAGGGTGCGGGTGAATTTTTTATTCCATGCCACTTATTAAGATATTCCGAACAACTGATATCATTACACGATTTCCCAAGCAAAAATACCAGGTCTTTATGTTTTTTAAACCCAAGGCCTGTCAGCAGGTTTTTATTTTCAAGCATTCCTATCATTCCTATTACCGGTGTAGGGAAAACAGGTACTTCTTTATCATTAATGGTAATTTGATTGTAAAAGCTTACATTTCCTCCTGTTACCGGGGTGTTGAATTTTTCACAAGCCTTTCCCATACCTTTAACGGAATTAACGAACTGCCAGTAAACTTCAGGGTTATAAGGATTTCCAAAGTTAAGGCAATTAGTAACAGCCATGGGTGTTCCGCCTGAACAAACGATATTTCTGGCGGCTTCGGCAACGGCTATGGCGGCTCCATGGAAAGGATCTGCATTAACATAACGTGAATTACAGTCAACCGTCATTAAAAGCGCTTTTTCAGTACCTTTCAGATTTACAACACCTGCATCGCAGCTTATATTGGTTGCCATATTTTTTGTACCTACCATGGTATCATATTGCTCTATTACCCATTGTTTTGATGCATTATTGTGGCATTTCAAGAGAAAATGCGCCACTTCCTTCAAATTGCCGGGTATGGCTACCGATTCGATCTTAAACTTCTTATTTTCTGCAAAGCCAAAAGGCTCTCTGTATTCCCTGTCATAAACCGGTGCTCCGCCGCCAAGTACGAGGGATTCGGCAGGAACTTCAGCAACAGGTTCGTCATGCATATAATAACGTAATATTCCATCGCCTGTAACATCCCCTATCTGAACGCAGTTCAGATCCCATTTCTCATAAATATCCAAC
The DNA here is from genome assembly GCA_003567625.1 of Bacteroidales bacterium. Lineage (GTDB taxonomy): Bacteria > Bacteroidota > Bacteroidia > Bacteroidales > UBA7960 > PUKZ01. The sequence continues at coordinate 42,126 of PWZB01000070.1, forward strand.
ACTTCCTGCTCCCTGCCCTTTTCTACAATTACCAACATTCTTTCCTGCGATTCGGACAGTAATATCTCAAACGGCTGCATATTTTTCTGACGCAACGGAACTTTGTCAAGGAATATTTCCATACCATGTTTACCTTTGGCCGACATTTCGGATGTTGAACATGTTATTCCTGCAGCGCCCATATCCTGCATGCCAACGACGGCGCCGGTCTTAATTACTTCAAGCGTTGCTTCGAGCAACAACTTTTCCTGGAAAGGGTCGCCCACCTGAACGGCAGGTATTTTGTCAGCTGAAGCTTCGTTAATATCTTCCGAGGCAAAGGTAGCGCCATGTATCCCGTCTTTTCCTGTGGAAGAGCCAACTATGAATACCGGATTCCCAACGCCTTTTGAAATCGCCGAAACCATGTTGCCTTCTTTGACAATTCCAACCGACATGGCATTAACCAATGGATTGGCGTTATAGCATTCGTCAAAAAAAACCTCGCCGCCGACAACGGGAACTCCAAAGGCATTTCCGTAATCACCAATTCCTTTAACGACATATTTAAGCAACCATTTGGTCCTGTCTAGTTCCGGGTCACCAAAACGCAAAGAATTAAGCTGTGCCACCGGTCGCGCTCCCATAGTGAAAATATCACGGTTGATTCCCCCTACCCCCGTTGCAGCGCCCTGATAAGGCTCTATAGCCGATGGATGATTGTGTGATTCAATTTTGAATGCACAAGCCAAACCATCACCCAGATCAACAAGACCCGCATTCTCTTCCCCGGCCTCCGCAAGCAGGTGAGGCCCCCTGCGAGGCAACGTCTTTATCCATTTGATAGAATTCTTATATGAACAATGCTCTGACCACATTACTGAATAAATACTCAATTCGGTAAAGTTAGGCCTACGACCAAGTATATCCTTTATGCGGTCATACTCCTCGGGCAACAATCCAAGCTTTCGGGCAATATCCAAATTAACACGGGTGTATGTATCCATTCATTATCCTTTTTAAAATTGGGACAAAAATACATAAGTTAATCTGAATTGCTTAAAAGTTTTCAACCCTTTGCCTTACAAACAAGATTAAATGAGATTGTTAAATTATTAAATTGTTAAAATAGCAGCCTGTTATTGCTGAAGCTAAAAACTCAAAACAAAAACATGATAATATATATAATTTAATTATAATTCTGTTTTTATTTGGGTCAACTGAAACAGTAAAAAATATTTCGCTGAGATTTTAAAACCATGAAGAAGTTATTATAAGCAACTACATATACTTTAGTGTTAAGCCTTATTTTTTCGATCATTGGTTTTCTCAGTTCCAATTAGAAAAAAACAGATCGTACGGCGGTATTTATCCTGTGTTTAACATTGGGTGACAGGAATAACGAATGGCCAAGGCAGAATTATCAATGATCAAGTAAAAGTATTTGCCGGCCCTCCGGGTGAAAAGTTTGACGTTGAGCCAGGCGAAGTGATCAAAAAGATCAGGCTGATAAACATCAGCGGGCAGGTTATCACAGATATTATGGGTGAATAAATTAAGCACAGAAACAGATGTAAGCAATTTGCGTCCGGGAATTTATCTTATGCAAACACATCACACGTAAAGCACTAGAACTGAACGGATACAGATAGTGTACCAGGCTAGTAAATACCGGTTTTAAAATTATTGAATTTATTGTTAATTTTTTTTGTATCGGCAATATTTATTAACAAAAACCATAAAAACGGCAACATTATGATCTTATATCTTACAATTGCGCCTGCTACCGGTGTTGCTAAACCTACAAAAGAAAATCCTGCAAGGAAAAACCAAAATGACATATAACTTGCTGCAGATTGTTTTTTAATACTTGATGGAATAATTACAGCTGTTAAAATGAGAACCATGATAAGCAGGTTTTCAAAACCGGAAAAAAATTTCAGAATTGTGTCAGCCTCAAATATGTGTGGACGCAATAATGTTGTCAAAAAACCAGCGGGTATGTTACGAATAATATCCCAAAATTGGGGCTTAAGAAAATTGTCGTGAAGCAAACTACCTGCATTCACATGCAGCGAAAGCCTGATTAGATCATTCTGCTTGCCGGCAATTAATTTTACCGGGCTTAATTCAGGCAAAAAAATATGCAATATAGCTGCTGCCATTATTAATCCGGCAAACATAAAAAAATAGACCAGGTGAGTTTTAAGAAAATTCATATTCCTGGAAATATAAAAACCTGCAAAACAAGGTAAAAGCAATAAAAGGATATAAGTTTTCAGAAATATCATAACCCCCGTACATGCAAGAATGATTAATATTTTTAACCATAGGATTTTTTTGTTTTGAAACAGTGTGTCGGTACTGTAAACTGCCATACCCAAACATCCGATCAAAATGGTTTCCTTAAGTATTCCCGATCCCCAGAAAAGTAAAGATGGAAAAAGGAATATGCCCCATTTCAACCATATTGTTTTGTTTTTTGGAAGATAATTGAGGAAAAATTTGTAAAGCGCAACCAGGCCGGTAAAAGAGACAAAATTAGCAAAAACCGTATGTACTTGAAGATGGCCAAAAGAGAAAAGACAAACCAGGGCGTTAAAACGTATTACTATACGATTGTCATTATATACAGGAGACTCCCATTGTCTGAACCAGTAAGACATGTTTGACAAATAATGGTCAACCTGTTCTTTTCCAATTCCTATTCCTGACAGTATGCGGAAAAAATCGGAAGGACTCTCCCATAAAATAGAGTAAAGGTATAATCCGTCATTAAAGTACTTGAAAATATCTGCTGTTGCAGGATCATAATAATACTTGTATATCAAGCTTAGTGAAAAACCTGAAACAACTTTCAATGAAAAAAAAATAACAACCCATTTATACGAAAGCCCGCTGATCTTCCTGAAAAAACCAACCTTTTTAAAAATAAATAAGAAGACCAGAAAGTATAATAATGCTAAGAGGTATCCTGTCATAATATTTCCACAGATTTTATAAAATCAAAAATAGTATAAAAATTAAATTATTATACACAATAAAAAAATTGAAAAATGATTTATGATATTAATCTTGAATTTGTTAAAAAGTTGGCTAACGGAAAATTGACAAATAATTCTGAAATGCTACGATTTTGCTATAGCTTAACATATATCGGCTGTTGGTGCTGGCAAATTAGATTTTCACAGGTAAGATTCAAAGGCGATAATTTATTTTTATAATAAAAATCTTGTATTTCTCATAAATATAATATTAATTTGTATTTTGTGATGAAGTTATATTTTATCAAATATTTTTTGTTAAAAATATAACTTTTCGGATGCTTTGAACCAAAAAATATAAATTAATGAGTAAAATTAAAGTTTTTGTAGTTGACGATCATCAACTGGTTACAGATTGCATAAGTTTATTTTTGAAAGATTCGGATAAAGTAAAAGTTTCGGGAATTGCGCATAGCGGGGCGGAAACATTGGAGCTTTTAAAAAACGAGGTTCCGCATGTAATACTTTTGGATATCAGCATGCCGGAGATGACCGGCATTGAAACAACCGAAAAGATAAAGAAAATATTTCCCGGTATAAAAGTACTTATATTATCAATGCATTCGGATTATAATAACATTTCGGATGCTATTGATGCCGGGGCTGATGGTTATATACCAAAAGATGTTACGGCAGAGGAGTTGGTTGATGCAATCATAACAATTAATGATGGTAAAAATTATTTTCATACTTCTATAAGTGATGAAATAATAAAAAATTATGCAACAAAAAGAAAAAAGTCTTCGACACTTTTACCGCAGCTTACAAAAAGAGAACTGGAGGTACTGAAATTATTTGCAGAAGGTTATAATAATAATGAAATTGCAGAAAAGTTGTTTCTAAGTGTCAGGACTATCGAATCACACAAAAATCATATTCTTCAAAAAACCAATATGAAGAATAGTGTAGAACTGATAAAGTTTGCAATCAAAAATAAAATAATTGAATTGTAGTTTTACTGTAAATAACTGCTGTCAGGGTTAAAATAAACCATATAGAAAAATCTTAACAGTATGTAATTATTTTTTCTTTGTCCAGCGAGCTAATTTCTCTATAATTTCTTGAAAATTAAAAGGTTTTGAAACCACATCTACAATTCCGTTAGCTTTTATTTCCGATATATCAATGACATCGTAATAGGCTGTTAAAGCAATAATTGGCGGAGGATTGTCGAGTACTTTATTTATTGTCTTTGCAGCAGTTAGACCATCCATGACAGGCATCTGCAAATCCATAAATATAACATCATATTGTTTTTTCTCTGCCATTTCAATGCTTTCTTGTCCATTAGTTGCAACATCCACATTACATCCTTTGTTTTCAAGCATAAATGTAAAAACCTTTTGGTTAATGGGTTTATCTTCAACATACAAGATGTTAAGCCCTAATTTGCTTTGATTAAGTTCCTGATTATTCATATCATGGTAAATATTTGGGTTTTTTGAATCTGTCGCGAAAACAACCGCGTAAATATTATTGTTAAACGGCATTACAATACATTCCTTCTTTATTTGTCTGTTATTTTTTTTATACCGAAACGAAATCTCTTGCGGATTTTTGCTCTTATTTTCAGCAGCAACTAAATCAAGATTTTGTTTAAGTTGCCCGGATATATTTTTAATATCCCCTTTTGCAAAATCTATAAAACTCCTATTCATAAAAGCTAATTCGCCATTCTGAAAAACTACTACAGGTAAAAATAAAGATTCGGCAATTTTTCTGAAAATATTATTAAAATCTATATTATCTGATAATTTATCTATAAATTGAACTTTAGCTTTTTCGCGATAGTTTACGGTATATTTTTTAAAAAGAATTTCGGCTATTTTTTGATGGGTGTACTCTATCCCATATACTAAAAAAAGATTGTTATTAAAGTGTTTTATAATAAGCTCCCATATTTTACCCGTGCCTTTATATGTCTTTCTTTTAAAATCAGGGCAGGTTATGAAATCATCAATAAACTCACGGAACAGGCATCCTCTGACAAGTCCGTCTTCACAATGATATTTTGGCCCCTCATTAATACTTTTTATGTAGAAATTACATTTTACGCCTTTGAAACAAAAGTGATTAACTGCAGCCTTGTTAAACCATACAACAATGCCTTTTGAGTTCAGCACCGAAGCCGGCACATCAATCATTTCCAACCATTGTGAATCAAAATTTTTATATAACTCTTCACCCATTAAAACCTAAGATATATATTTGCTTATTTCCCCTAAACTCCCTGATTTTCAATATGCTATATCAATATTTTATATAATAATAGTGTTGCGATTATCTTATTATTTAATCTTAAAACAATTTTTTTGTATCTTTGTCTGTTATTTTCCGGGTTATTATAATATTCACCTGATCTTTTCAGCATTAATAGTATGGAAAATTTTAAAAATATCTTTTAGTTTATTACGTTATAAATTTGAATCAATTTTTTTTATATATTGTTGCAAAAATTTTCGATTATTAATACATTTTCACAAATATTTTAAATTTATATTGCGATTAATGGTTTTGTTGGCGCAATTTGCCGGAAAAATCAACTTTTAGCAAAAATATGCAATATTTTGTTGCAAACATAAAAATTTTATAATTACAATATTTTTAAATATCACATGGAAATAAATAAAAAAATCCGTAATTTGCGGAAAAAACTCAACTATAGCCAGCAAAAATTTTCCGACAAAATTGAGATAAGTCGCTCGGTGCTATCTCAAATTGAAATAAATAAACTAAAACCATCGGTTGATATAATTGCAAGAATTGCAAAAGAATTTAACATATCTATATCATATTTTTTTGAAAATGACCTGGAATTAACTGACCAAAACGATTATCCCCTGGTCCGGGAAACATCCGAAAAATATGATAACAAAAATTGCCCGCTATGTAAACAGTTAAAAGTTGTAAATGACATACAAAAAGATGTCATTCACAGCCTGGAAAAAACCATTTCAACACAATTTCAGTTAATAGAATTACTTGAAAAAAGGATTGAGGTTATTAAAGATACAATGGCTGAACAGCCGGATACTGAGTGATCTTCTTTTTTTAATATTACTTAATGTTCAAATACCAACCAAATGTTTTTTACTAATAAGATTAAATACCGGCAGGGTTTTGACTCTTAAGTATTAGCAGCTACCAAATCATATTGGTTTTTCAATATCATTCTTGCTTTAACCTTAGCGTTTTTGTAATATCTTAAAGACCTTTACGTTTAAGCTAATAACAAGCAAAAACCATTTTGATATTATTTAACCTTTTCTTCTGTTGATTTGCTTATAAATTAAATATTGTATTAGCTTGCTAATTATTAAGAGAAAACATAAATTTATAAATTCAGCGTGAAAACATATTATAAGCTAATATTACGTTCTTATATAGGGCCATTCCTTGCCACATTCTTTATTGCCATTTTTATCATGTTAATGCAGTTTTTATGGAAATACATTGATGATTTGGTTGGCAAGGGTCTTGAATGGTATATTGTTTCTGAATTGTTGTTTTACGCTTCTGCAACATTTGTTCCTTTAGCTCTTCCCCTTGCAATTTTATTATCCTCGATTATGACTATGGGAGGTTTGGGCGAAAATTATGAACTTGTTGCTTTGAAATCGGCAGGTATATCATTGAATAAAATAATGTTACCACTGTGGGTTATATCAATTTTTTTGGCTGTTACAGGGTTTTACTTTGCCAACAATGTACTTCCTGTTGCCAATCTGAAAATGGGTTCTCTACTATATGATATCAGACAGCAGCGTCCTGCATTTAACATTATTGAAGGGGTTTATTATAAAGGGATTGATAATTTTGTTATACGTGTACAGGAAAGAGAAAGTGACGGACAAACCCTGAGAAATATAAAAATTTATGACCATACCGGGCGGCGTGGTAATATAAAGTTAACAACAGCCAAAAATGGTATAATGGAAACTACGCCTGACAAAAGATATCTCGTGCTTTCGCTTTATGATGGGCAAAATTTTGAGGAAATCCACGAAGATGATCCTGCATCAAAAGCAAAACCATTCAGGCGAACCGAATTCAGCAAGCAAATACGAAAATTTGATCTTAGTGCTTTTGATCTTACAAGAACTGATAAAGAACTTTTTAAAAGCAACCATCAAATGTTAAATCTCTCACAACTTTCATATTTTATTGACTCCTTGCAAAACCAAATTCTCAGAAGGAAAGAACGGTATTTAAACGACTTTGATAATCGCTTCAGGCACTATTCCAAGCTTGATTCTGCCCAATACAGCAACCTGGATTATTATCAAAAGGGTTTTTTTGATTTAGGGCTCATTTTCAATTCTCCGAATAAAGAAACCATTATCAGAAATGCCTATGATTTTGCACGAACCAATAAAGATTTTGCAAACAATTTCCACAGGGAGTTACATCAAAGAAAACGTTCATTGGCTCGCTACGAGATTGAATTTCAACGAAAGTTCACCTTATCTTTCGCATGCATCATCTTTTTTCTAATTGGTGCCCCTATGGGAGCAATAATACGCAGAGGTGGCTTCGGTTTACCCCTCGTTATAGCTGTATTATGCTTTGTCGTGTTTCATGTTATATCGGTAACAGGCGAAAAATTTGTTCGTGAAGCAGTTATACCCGCATGGCAAGGTATGTGGATATCACCGGTTGTTTTATTGATAATAGGCATAATTCTATCCTTTAAAGCAACAAACGACTCATCTATAATGAATATCGAGAGCTACATAAAAAAATATGAGGATTTAACCAAGTTTTTTAAAAAAATAATACCAATAAAATAAGATAATTAAACTGGTATTTGACTGAACTTAGTTTCCAATTTTATGCTGAATAACTTCAATAACAATTATAAAAAAATGAAAATTCTGCAACTGACAAACAAATTACCATATCCGCCCAGGGACGGCGGAGCAATTGCAACATTAAACATGTCAACAGGGTTTTCAAATCTCGGACACAGCGTTTCAATATTGGCTATGAATACATCAAAACACTATTTTGATACAGAACAAATACCTGGAAAACTAAAAAATAAAATTAATATCTATGACGTAAAAGTAAACACCCATATAAAATTTACAGACGCATTAAAAAATTTGCTTTTCTCCAAAATGCCTTACAATGCGGAAAGGTTTTTATCGGAAAATTACAGAAAAAAGTTAATCGAAATACTGAAATCGGATCATTATGACATAATACAGTTGGAGGGTCTCTATCTTGCTCCATATATTCCTTACATAAGAAAACATAGCAAAAGCTTGATAGCCCTGCGTGCTCATAACATAGAACATGAGATATGGGAACGTATTGCCGCACAGCAAAAATCACCCTTGAAAAAATTATATTACAAGGAAATTGCTAAACGTATTAAAAAGCTTAAAATTGATCTTATTAATCAATATGACATCCTGGTTCCAATAACCGCGCGAGATGGTGCAAGGTTCAATAACCTGGGGAATAAAATGCCGGTATATGTTGTCCCGGCAGGCATTGATACAAAAAAACTTATACCCCGCACCGGGAAAATCGTTTCTCCATCAATTTGCCATATAGGAACGCTTGACTGGATGCCTAACCAGGAAGGTATAATCTGGTTCCTGAAAAATGTCTGGAAAGAAATATCAACATTACATCCCGAATTAAAATTAAATATTGCAGGCAGAAATAGCCCCAAATGGATGAATAAATTATTCGATTCAAAAAATATTAATTTTCTTGGCGAAATAGAAAATGCTTATGATTTCATTAATCAAAATGCTATAATGGTAGCTCCACTTTTTTCAGGAAGCGGCATGAGAGTAAAGATTATTGAAGGCATGGCGCTTGGAAAAGCAATAATTACAACACCCATCGGCATAGAAGGAATACCTGCAACAAATGGAAAAAACGTAATTATTGAAAAAACACCCGAAGGATTTATTAAACAAATTGATAAACTTTTGAAAAATCAAAAAAAGATTGATGAGATTGGAAAAAATGCTATTATGTTTGTCAAAGAAAATTTTGATAATACCAATATCTCAGCAAATTTGATTGATTTTTATTACAAACAACTAAAATGAACAACACTGTTATTTTCTGTTTGCTTGCTTTATGTTTCTGGCTGTCGGCAGGCATTATATTTTATTCTTATGCCATTTTTCCGTTAATTATTTCGCTACTTACAAAGAAGAAAAAAATTACAGAAAAAAAATATAATAATAGTGATAATCTGCCATTTGTCAGTATTTTAATTTCAGCATTTAATGAAGAAGATGTAATAGAAAAAAAAATATACTCAATATTTAATACAACCTACCCGCTCGATAAAATTGAAGTATTGGTTGGCTCCGATGCATCAACAGACAATACCGATACGATTATGAAAATACTTTTAAAACAATATCCAAAGTTAAAATTTTTCCCTTTTAAAGACCGGCGAGGTAAAGGTAATGTGATCAATAATCTGTATGAAAAGTCAAAAGGCGATATATTGTTGTTAACCGATGCCAATGTAATACTTGAACAAAATACCATTTTTGAGCTGGTGAAATATTTTAAGGACGAATCTGTTGGCTTGGTTGATTCCAGGATGATAAACACCAATCTGCAAAAAGACGGTATTTCATTCCAGGAAAGGGCATATATTACAAGGGAAGTTTATATAAAACACAATGAAAGTATTTTATGGGGTACGATGATGGGGCCATTCGGGGGATGTTTTGCAATCAGGAAAGAGCTATACTCCAAAGTTCCGTCAAACTTCCTGGTAGACGATTTTTATATCAACATGAAAGTACTTGAAAAAGGTTATAAATCTATAAATAATCTTAGTGCAAAGGTTTATGAGGACATTCCAAATAAATTAGGTGATGAGTTCCGCAGGAAAATAAGAATAGCAACCGGAAATTTTCAAAACCTGAGAGCTTTTTATAAACTTCTTTTTCGTAAAACAAAGGGGCTTGCTTTTTGTTTTATTTCACATAAAATATTAAGGTGGTTAGGTCCGTTTTTTATAATTTTGGCATTTATTTCAAATTTAATTCTTGCAATTTACAGTGTTCTTTATCTTTATCTGTTTATTGCACATTGTTTTTTGCTAATATTGCCATTAATAGATTATTTATTGAAAAAATTAAATTATAACAGCAATATTCTTCGTTTTATTACACATTTTTATAGCATGAATATTGCTTTACTGACAGGATTTTTTAAATCATTAAAATCAATTGAAACAAATGTCTGGAAACCGACAAAAAGGAGCTGATCAGGACAGGTTAAAGTTCAACAGCATAGATGATGCCATAAAAGATATAAAAGAAGGCAAAGTTATAATAGTTGTTGATGATGAGGATCGTGAGAACGAGGGGGATTTTATTGCAGCGGCAGAAACTATAAACCCCGGTATTGTTAACTTCATGGCTACTCATGGTCGCGGTCTTATTTGCGCTCCGTTAACATCAACCCGTTGCGAAGAGCTTGATCTGGATTTAATGGTAAACAAAAACACCTCTTTGCACCAAACCCCTTTTACCGTATCGGTTGATTTAATCGGAAGAGGTTGCACAACAGGGATTTCGGCATCTGACAGAGCTAAGACGATAAGGGCTCTTGCCGACCCTGATATTACACCCAAAGACCTTGCCCGTCCGGGACATATTTTTCCATTAATGGCTCGTGAGGGTGGTGTACTGCAGAGAGCAGGGCATACTGAAGCTGCTATTGACCTTGCAAGGCTGGCCGGCTTTAATCCATGCGGTGCATTGGTGGAAATAATGAACCCCGATGGAACTATGGCGCGCCTGCCCGAACTTGTTAAAGTTGCAAAAAAATTTGATCTGAAAATAATCTCAATAGAACAACTTATAGCCTACCGAATTAAGAATGAAAGCCTCATAAAGCAAGAAATACTAGTTGACCTGCCAACAGAGTGGGGGCATTTTAAACTGGCAGCCTACAGGCAAACCACCAACAACCATTTACATCTTGCGCTCACTAAAGGAAACTGGAAACCCGGTGAAGAAGTCGTGGTAAGAGTACATTCCTCATGCGTAACAGGTGATGTATTTGGTTCATGCAAATGCGATTGCGGCAGCCAATTGCATAAAGCCATGAAAATGGTTGAAGAAGAAGGAAAAGGAATAGTGCTCTACATGAACCAGGAAGGACGTGGTATTGGTTTACTTAATAAACTTAAAGCATATCACCTGCAGGAAAAAGGCCTTGACACGGTTGAGGCTAATGTTGAACTCGGATTTAAAGCCGATGAAAGAGATTATGGTATAGGAGCTCAAATACTGCGCGTACTTGGTGCACAAAAAATCAAACTTATCAGTAATAATCCGCACAAAAAAACAGGATTAAGCGGTTATGGAATAGAAATAGTTAAAAATATCCCCTTAATAGTATCTGCCTCGGAATATTCCAAAAATTATATGGAAACCAAAAAGAATAAGATGGGACATATTTTGTAAAATACGTTTAATACCAAGGCAAGGATTTATTTGGCACTCATCACTTTTCATTATTCCAGTATTATAAATTCAGTTCTCCGGTTATTAGCCCTGCCTTCTTCGGTTTCATTAGTGTCAACGGGCTTGGTATCTGCATATCCTTTATATTCAAGCCTCCGGGGATCAATGCCGCTTTCAGCCAGATAAGTATATACACTTCTTGCACGGTTCAGGGACAACTCCTTGTTATATTCATAAGAACCTATATTATCAGTATGACCGCCAATCTCAATTCTTATATCCGGATTTTCTTCCATAAGCCTAATAAGCCTGCTAAGCTCTGCTTTTGACTCAGGTTTAAGTTCATACTTATCGTACTCAAAAAATATATTTCTCAAAACAGCTGATTCTCCGGCTTGAACAGGATTTAATGGAATATCCATCATGTATGGTTCAATTCCGCTGTAGGCCCTGTCCAATTTAAAATTTTCCGAAAAGAACAGATAACCGTTTGCCGAAACATTAAGCCCTAAATTAATTCCCATAGGGATTGCCACAAGAAAGCTGCCATCAACAACATCTGATTCAGAGCTTATCAACACTTCATCATCTTTCAGATCAATAAGTTCGAAGCTTGCTTTAAGGGGTTTTCGTGTATATCTATCAAAAACTTTTCCTTTCATATAAGTGAGAGGGTCTGGCCGGGCTTCTTCATAAAGTTCGAAATAATATATATCTGTTTGCCCGGATTCTTGTCCCGCATCCGACGCAAAATATGCATCGCGGCCGCTCGCACCAATAAAAAGCGAAAATTCATCTTTGTGTGTATTAATAGGATATCCAAGGTTAACGGGCTTTGTCCAGTTGCCGTTTTCATCGCGCCGTGAGTAAAAAAGGTCATATCCGCCCATACCCATATGACCATCTGAAGCAAAAAACAGTGTTTTATTGTCCGGATGAATAAATGGCGACATTTCACGTCCATTAGTGTTAATAACCGGGCCAAGATTTACGGGCTTTGACCATGCAGAGTCGCTTTGAAACTGTGTCATCCATATGTCGGTTACGCCATATCCTCCGCCCCTGGAACTGGCAAAGTAAAGTGTTTTGCCATCTGCCGTAGCACTTGGCTGCGAATCCCAATGCCAGCTGTTTACAGGAACACCCATATTTGCCGGGGTATCCCATGAATCACCCTTTCGGCGCGAATAATAAATATCACAGCTTCCAACTCCGCCAGGCCTATTACAAGCGGTAAAAAAAAGATGCTGGCCATCAGCCGAAATACTCAAAAATCCCTCATTAAGAGAAGTGTTTACGGGTTCTCCCAGGTTTTCAGCACTCTGCCACTCGCCATTAACTTTATGACTGTAATAAATATCCTCATATTCGCTTGCTCCGTACATCGAACCCGGATGACGCCTTTGCTTTCTTGTGAAATATATTATTTTTTCATCGGCTGTTAATGACGGGCTGTATTCAGCAAATTCAGTATTTATAGCACTTCCAATATTAACAGGATCAAAAGGAACAGGTGATCTTATAGACTCAATTGCAAAACGGCATGTCTCTAAAATCCCGTCGGATTGCTCACGCATCCTAGAACTTATTTCATCATAAGTCAAAAAATGTTTAATCCGGTTTTTGGCTTCTTCATATTTACCCAATTTAAGTTTAGAATCAGCTAAATAATAATGGTTGTTGGGAAAAAAATCAGGATCAATTTCAACAGCACGACTATAAACTTCTATGCACTCTTCATATCTTCCAACTCTGTGGTACATTTCACCAAGAATAATATATGGCTCTATAAAATAAGGGTCTATTTCAATTGCTCTTAAAAATTCACCTTCAGCTTTCCTGGCATACCTCTCATTTTTATATTGAATTGCATTTTCAAAAGCCCGCCGCGCCTTGCCGGATGTAGTTGTTAACTCCATATCGGGCTGCTGCGAATATATATTGGAACAAATAAAAAAAACCAATAAAAACTGCAAAACCGGTATTCGCAAAAATAGTTTATGCATCGCAATGAATAGCTTTAGTTAATGAATAACTTAAGGTTTATGATTAAACATTAAATCATTTATTATAAAATTAAACTTTTTTCAAAATTTAAAAAACATAATTCTGTCAATATATAAAACCGTTGGCAAACTCTATTTTTTTGTTGTATATCACAAAATCATTACAAAAAGTTAAAATATAAAGTTACAAAAATCAAGACTGAAAATGATCTGCTATCATAATAATGGGTTAATTCCTTTTATCTTTTTAATACTCCTGACACTGGCGGAGAAATGATACATGTATGTGTTTCCGATGGGGTAAACCCTTCAACTAATCGGATCACGGTATATTCATAAATTTTTGGGATTGCAGTGAAATCATCCATTTTGGATTATTTTTAACGTAATCAACTATCACCTTTATAATATTTTTGAAATTACTCCATTCGGGCTGCAGGTACAGCAAACATTTTTGTTTTACATTCCTGCGGTTCTCTTCTGCCCATTTCAGGTCTTCCGGCTTCTCAATTATCACTTTAAGTTCATCAGCCGACAGCAACAACTGGTTGTTTGAAACCTGGCCAATTTTTGGCGATATACAGATCCAGTCAAAACTACCGCTTAAAGGGTAGCAACCCGAGGTTTCCAGGCATATTTTTATTCCCTTGTTTTTAAGTTTTCTGCAAAGGTAGTTAAGGTTATACAGGAGAGGCTCGCCCCCGGTAATAACAACTGTTTCAGAAGGGTTATCCGATATTGATTTCAGGACATCATCTACCTTGACCAAAGTGTGAAGTTCAGCATTCCATGATTCTTTCACATCGCACCATCTGCATCCGATATCACAGCCGCCTATCCTGATAAACCACGCGGCTCTGCCTGTCATATATCCTTCACCCTGCACCGAATAAAACGTTTCCATTACAGGCAAAGCCTTGCCGGCTTTCAACAACTCTTCATTCTTACAATTTAAATTATACAATTAACCAAGGATTATAATTAATAAACCCGATCAGATTAAAAACTCCATACGGAATAATCCTTAACCCAAGCCTTTCATCATGTTCTGCATCTTGGATTTACCACCCTTCATCATCTTCATCATTTTCCTGGTATCACCAAATTGCTTAATAAGCCTGTTAACCTCCGTAATATCATTACCACTTCCCCTGGCTATCCTCTTACGGCGACTACCATTAATAATGGCAGGATTTTCACGTTCTTCAGGTGTCATTGATTTTATTATTGCTTCAATACCTTTAAAAGCATCATCATCAATATCAGCATCTTTGACAGCTTTTCCCATTCCGGGGATCATTCCTGCCAGATCCTTGATATTACCCATTTTTTTGATTTGCTGTAATTGCTTTAAAAAGTCATTAAAGTTAAATTGGTTTTTAGCCAGTTTTTTTTGTACTTCACGTGCTTCTTTCTCGTCAAATTGTTCTTGTGCTTTTTCAACTAACGATACAATATCTCCCATACCCAAAATCCTGTCAGCCATCCTTTGGGGATGAAACACGTCAAGAGCATCAATTTTCTCTCCAATCCCGACAAATTTAACAGGTTTGTTCACAACCGACTTAATGCTCAATGCCGCTCCCCCCCTGGTATCACCATCTAATTTAGTCAAAACTACTCCCTCATAATCGAGCCTGTCATTGAAAGCCTTTGCTGTTTTAACGGCATCCTGCCCCGTCATGGCATCAACAACAAAAAGCGTCTCATGGGGGGTTAGGGCTTTTTTCAGATTTGATATCTCATCCATCATCTGTTGGTCAATAGCTAAGCGACCGGCAGTATCAACTACCAGTACATCATGCCCCATATTCCGGGCATGTTTCACAGCTCTTTTAGCTATGTTAACAGGGTCTTTGGATTCCTTGTCGGAAAAAACTTCCGTTTCGGTTTGCTCTCCAAGAACATGAAGCTGGTCAATGGCGGCAGGACGGTAAACGTCGCCCGCAACCAAAAGCGGTTTCTTGTTTTTCTTTTCCTTAAGATAATAGGCAAGCTTTGCCGCAAAAGTAGTTTTTCCGCTACCCTGCAAACCGGCTACAAGTACTACAGCAGGCTTGCCTTTGATGTTGATTTCAACGTTCTCGGAACCCATCAGGTCTGATAACTCCTCTTGAACAATCTTTACCATCAATTGACCCGGCGAAACCGACGTGAGTACATCACGACCAAGCGCCTTTTCCTTTACTGAATCGGTGAAATTCTTTGCAATCTTATAATTAACATCGGCATCAAGAAGAGCCCTCCTGATATCTTTCAACGACTCGGCAACATTAACCTCTGTGATATAACCCTGCCCTTTAAGCAGCTTAAATGATTTTTCAAACCTCTCTGTTAAACTTTCAAACATATGTGTAAAATTTATTTCCCTTTTTTCTAAAATGCAAAATTACTATTAATTACAAGATTTTTAAAATCCCGGAAAGAAAAAAGCAAGCTGATGATGATAAATTGATGATGATAAATAAAGAAGGTGAAAATAACCTTCCTGGTACTCTTTAAATTTATAAGCTAATAAATAAAGTTGAAATTCTAATATTTAATATTTTACAACAATATCATAAAGTTTTTTGACCTCCCTTGCACTTTCAAGCTCATTATTCCTCTCATATGAAGTGATCAGGCTAAACAACATTCTTTCCATTATTTCATTGTTTGAACATAGCCTGAAATATTTCCGTTTGGGCTCCAGGTTTAATTGCTTGAGAAACCATTCGGCTTCCTGGCGAGAAAAAACATTTCCTTTACTGAATGCATTAATAAAGAACAAAATATCATCGTTCTTTCCCGGTAAAGTATGTGGGTTAACAGGCCCGGAGATATAAGCCAATATAAAATGCTCGGGAAAGTTTATACCATGTACCGGTATATCAAGACTTTGAGCTAAAAGCATGTAAAACAATCCTAAAGATGCCGGATTACCTTTTTTTGTCTCCAGAACCTTGTTAATAAAATGATTTTGAGGGTCGTGATAATTATCAACATTGCCTGCAAATCCATAATTATCATAAAGGATATGATTGAAAACTTTGATCTTCTCCAGCGCAGTCAAATCATTATTCAATTCTAACCAAATATCCTTTCTTATATTGTTTAGTTCGAGTTTGACATTTTCTTCTTTCAGTTCAGGGTAATTATACCGGCTAATGATCAGCCATCCTGTCAGCAAATCTTTCTTTTCCTGCAGGTTCCAGCTATTCAGTTCTGACCGTATATTATTAAACTGGATCTGATGAACAAGTTCTTCTATACGTTTTTGAATTGCCGGGTCAATTGTGTTTTCCCAGGCAGATTCAAGGTGTGGCAATATTTCCGAACCATAAATAAATATTTTTTTGGTAATTTCCTTAAACACATCATTATCAGGATCATCAATCAAGCTTATTAAAGCTTGCATTTCCCTGACATTATCAGGTTTTTCCATATTATACAAAATAAAATTTTAGCCTGCCAATCTTTCTAATACCGTATGAATAAGTTTATCAACAGTTTTTTTGTAATCCGTACTGTGTTTTTTCTTTGGTCTGTTTGCAATAACAGCACAAATTGTAAGAGTTTCATGACCAAGTATTTTCCCCAGTGCATACAATGCTGAAGTTTCCATTTCAAAATTGATAATCCGCTTATTTTCAAATTCAAAGCTTTCAATATCATTATTTAACCGGGGATATGCAAGAGGTATTCTCAGTTGGCGACCTTGCGGGCCGAAGAAACCGGAAGCTGTAGCCGTAACTCCCCTGGTCATGCCATATGCAACAGTTTCAAGTAAATCACCCGAATTTTTAACAATATAAGGATAAGGCAGCTTGCTGTCCCAACCGGTGTGCTCAACAAAAGCTTTTACCATATCTTTTTCGACAATACCCGGATCATATTTATAAAAATGTAACAACCCGTCAAAGCCAAGACCATACCCGGATGCAACAAAAGTATCCACATCAATATCCGGTTGTATTGCACCTGATGTACCCAACCGGATAAGTTTAAGCCTCCGGCGGTCATCTTTAAGCGCACGTGTTTTCAGATCAATGTTAACGGCAGCATCAAGCTCGTTTACAACAATATCAATATTATCTGTTCCTATACCCGTTGATAAAGCCGTAATCCTCCTGCCTTTATAACTGCCGGTATGAGCCATAAATTCACGATTTTGAGATTGATGCTCAATAGTATCAAAATATTTTGAAATGGATTTTACACGCCCCTGGTCGCCTACCAACAAAACCGTGTCGGCAATCTCTTCAGGTCTTAATTTTATATGATAAACACTGCCGTCAGGGTTTATTATTAATTCGCTCTCCTTAAATCTCTTCATTAATGATTTTATTCGTGCAAAATAAAATAATTCATCCTTAATGAAAAACCAAATCTAATGACAAAAATTGTTCCACACAACTTTTTTATGTTATTTATTTTGGTTGCGTTGATTGATGGTATCGAAAAAATCTGTAATATTTTTATTTTTATGCTTGTTTTTTTAAATTTTTTTATTTTTGCATTAACTTTTTAATATTTAACCAAA
>PWZB01000193.1 GCA_003567625.1 Bacteroidales bacterium
AAAACCTAAATTAACAAAGAATTTTAAATATATGTTCCAAAACATGTTAATATAAAGGCATTCAGAAGAGTATTGTTGCTATTCCAGTTTTTGCGTGTTAAGAGGTATACAGTCGTACCCCTCTTTGCTGCAAGTTTGTATATTAAGACTTGTATTGCATACTTAAAAACAAAAGTCGGGGCAAAACTTTTATCACTATCCTCCTGTGTATCTATTATAAACACAGATTTCATCGACACTTTTCCTGATCTTTTTTCTTCTCTCTTTGGCAGGATAACCTAAGGTAATCAATAGCGAAACGCGTTTTGATTTCGGTATATTGAGCAATTCTTTTACTTTCTTTTCGTCGAACCATCCCAGCATGCAAGTGCCAAGCCCAAGCTCAGCCGCCTGCAAACAAAAGTATGACGCCACAATGCCGTTATCCATTACCGGAAAATCCTTATCCTTGACACCGCCGCCGATTTTTGCCAGCCATGTGGGCTTTTCAATGACCAATGCCACAATAACAGGCGCCTGAGATGCAAAACGGTTAAATCTTAAAATCGGGCCATAAGATGTTTTAGCCACCTTATCCTTAAGTTCAGGGTCATCAACCACTATGAATTTCCATGGTTGCGAATTACAGGCTGAAGGAGCCAGACGGCATGATTCAATTATTTTTTCAACCTTCTCTTTTTCTACTTCCTTATCCTGATATCGCCGCACACTTTCGCGCATATTGGCAAGAGTTAAAAAATCATTCATAATTAGTTTTAAACATTTTGTATATTTGTTTGTTGAAATTATCTGAAAACTTACATTTTTTTCTTTGCAAACCTATAAATTTATTTTATAAACTAAAAATTCAACAAATATGTCAAATTATCATGAACCTGTAAATGAATTGAATGCAGAAGCACGAAATTTCTCGAGGGCATTGAACAGCCTCAAGGAGGAGATTGAGGCAATTGACTGGTATCATCAAAGAGTTGTTGCCTCAAATGACCCCGATCTAAAAGAAATTATGGCTCATAACCGTGACGAAGAAATAGAGCATGCCTGCATGGCTCTTGAATGGCTTAGAAGAAACATGCCGGGATGGGATGAAGAGTTACGTACATACCTTTTTAAAGAAGGTCCAATAGCTCACCACGGCCAACATGACCACGACGAAAACGAATCAAGCTCCGGTTCTGATTCTCTAAACATTGGAAAAATTAAAAAATAAGAGGAGGAAATTATGGATATATTAAGAAGATCATTAGCACCTATTTCAAGCAAAGCTTGGGAGGAAATTAACGAAACCGCCGCAGATGTATTAAAATCAGTTTTATCGGCAAGAAAATTTGCAGATGTGGAAGGCCCTAAAGGGCTGGATTATGCCGCACTATCGGAAGGCAGACTAAAGGTGCCTGCAAACCAAAAAGGTGATGTAAAGTTTGGCATCAACCAAGTTGTGCCTTTGATAGAAAGCCGCCTTCCCTTCGAACTCAATATCTGGGAACTCGATAATATGGAACGCGGATGCGAAGATATAGAACTTGATAACCTTGAAGAAGCAGCAAGAAAGATAGCACAGTTTGAAGAAAATATTATATATGAAGGTTTAAAACAAGCCAATATTAAAGGCTTGAAAGAATCATCCGGCTTTGATAAAATATCTTTTCCCGATAACAACAGCGAAATATTACCGGCTATTACCAAGGGAAAAGCCCAAATGAAACAAAGTTCCGTAGAAGGGCCTTACTCTCTTGTTATTAGCGCTGATAAGTGGCAAAAAGTACAAAGCTTTGTGCAAGGTTACCCACTGACAAAAAGACTTGAAAATATGCTTGGCGGATCTATAATCATGGCTCCCTTTGTTAAAGATGCATACCTTGTATCAGAACGCGGAGAGGACTTCAAACTGGTTATCGGACAAGATCTGTCAATTGGCTACGAAAGCCATAATAATAAAACAGTTCAGCTATATTTTACCGAGTCATTTACTTTTAAAATAATCGACCCAAAGGCTGTAATAGTTTTTGAATAAAAAAATTTCTTTTTCATTTTTCCGCCCCGGCATTTTTTCATTATTTGCCGGGGTTTTTTTATACAAGTAAAAGCATAACAAGGCCAATTAAAATCAAGAAAGATATTTAGCGGATAATTATATTATAAAAAGTATTTTTACAAAAAATAATATCGTCAATAATCATATTAACTCAAAAACACAATACTCATGAATATCCGCAACCAGGTATCATTATCATTAATAAAAAGCATGTTTTTATTACTGGCTATGCTTGCCGTAGTTGTTATTTCCTTTCGCCTTAATACGCCGCCATCTGTAATTTCCTCAGATGCTTGCGAAAGTGTGTTTTCAGCAGAACGTGCCCTTGAACACCTGCATTATATTGCTTCGAAAAAGAACCCTGTTGGAAGCACAGCCAATGAGGACGTACGACATTATATCCTTGAACAGCTTGAACTAATAGGTGTTGAGCCACAATTGCAATTGACGGATTATTATGATCCGCAACTGCAAAGAGCAACAACTTTGGGAAATATTATGACACGTATTCCCGGAACCGGCAATGGACAAGCCATCTTATTCATGGGTCATTACGATACTGTTGACGATGCATACGGCGCTTCCGATAATGGCGCAGCAGTAGTTGCTATGTTAGAACTTATCAGGCTTTTGCAATACCACCCGCCCCTGAAAAACGATCTTATTTTTCTTTTCCCCGACGCCGAAGAAATAGGCTTACTGGGAGCCAAAGCCTTTCTTGAACAACATCCGTGGGCTGATGACATTTGCTTAGTCATAAACTTGGAAGCCAGAGGCACCAAAGGACAGAGCATTATGTTCGAAACAGGATACGACAATCTAAGCATAATCAAGGAATTTGCCAAAGCAGCCCCCTACCCCACCGCCAATTCACTCAGCCACGAATTATACAGCCGTATGAGGCTTGGTACCGACTTCTGCGCTTTTAAAACAAAAGGATATCAAGGACTGAACTTCGCATATATCGAAAATGAGTTCGACTACCACACCGCCGGCGACAACATCGAAAACACCGGCCTGAGATCAATTCAACATCACGGATCATATATAACATCCATGGCATTGCACCTTGGTAACAGTACAATAGATCTTTCCCCCGGACAAAATGCAGTATATTTCAATACTATAGGCTACGGCTTCGTTTATTATCCCTATAGCCGGGTTATACCTATAGCAATGATCATACTGTCGGGTTTTATTGTTGCTATGGTTGCCGGGTTTAAAAACGGTTTCCTCACACTGAAAAGAACTTTGTTCGGATTTATTGGCTTTGCAATATACCTATTGATATTATTCACGGTTATCAATGCGCTCTATCATATTATATCCATATATTACCCCGGCAATGACTTCCGGCTGCTGGAATATAACCGGCAAACATTAATAACAGGATTTGCCGGGTTAGCGGTAGCATTTTCATTTGTCTTTTTCAGGCTCATAAGTCAAGGTGTAAAGGTTTGGCAACTTTCGGCTATTTTTATTTTGGTTATATTACTTTTGATCCGGAGCGGTCAGATCACTATTTTCAACACAGTTTTGGCTGTTGCTATTTCTGCGATCATATACTTTCTTTTCCGCAAGCCAACATCTGCTTGGGATTTTTCGGCAGGTACGCTAATTGTATGGACAATCCTTATGTTGATAATCAGCTTCAATGTTCCCGGAACCAGCCACCTGTTAACCTGGCCATTACTGTTCAGCCTGGTATACCTGGGGATAGTGTTTTTCAATAAATCCCATAATGAATACTCACTGCTCAATATTTTATTACTGTTTCTTTTTGCTGTTCCGGTATTAGCCTGGTATCCGGTACTTACCCATCTTTTTTCAACAGCCATGGGACTTGGAGCATCCGGTATCGCAATAATTATGATCGGTCTGATGATGGGATTGCTAATCCCGCATATCAACTTTATAACCCGTCAGAAACCATGGATAGCTCCCTCTATTGCTCTTGCCTTCGGTCTGTTTTTTATTTTGAAAGGATCTGTTAACCTTGAATATGATCAGCGCTACAGAAAACAAAACAACATCATATACGCCACCAATGGGCTCACAGGCGAAACCTTCTGGACAACCTTCGACCCTAAACCCGACGAATGGACAGAACAATTCCTCACAAAAAACCCTGACACCATCAGCTTAACCGACTTATTCCCCACCATTACAAATGAACACCCGGCTAACGCGGTTACAACTCCCCCTTTACCCACACCAGCCTGCCTCTTATTATCCGATAGTATATCAGACAACAAACGAATACTGAAACTGCATATAAACACAGAAAGAAATTTGAAAAGAGAAGAAAATGCATACTGGATAGCAGCTTATTTCAAAGCAGGCAATTCGGAAATCAGCATCAGCTTAAACGAAGAGGATATATATCCACTCAGATCATTCGGCGACAGCCACTGGCATGTTCTAAGATATTTTGCCCCGCCCGAAGATGGTGTATTACTGACAATATATATTGAACCCGAAGAAAAATTATTAGTTCACCTGAATGACTATGTCGATGGTTTGCCGGATTTTATTGAGTATGTGGAACGACCGGATTATATGATGCCGCGGGGAGACCTGTCGGTTGCATCCATGAGGTTTGTGTTTTGATGAAAAAATAATAATCCATTCATGATAAAGCTGAAAACAAAGTCAGTAATAATATAATTTTTGGTTTTTTGTCGGATTTAGAAAAGGACTGAAACAGCTTTATCAAAATCTTATTTAGCCGGAAATATTAACTACCGTTAGAATTTTCTGCTTTTTCCAGGATTCTCATACACTCGGATCGACATTGCGCGGCTGCACCCTCCAAATAATCTGCCGAATTGATCAAATCACTTTTTGCCCGGTCAATTCCATTGAAATAACTTATCAGGAAATAATTAGCAAGCTCTTCCGCAGATAAACTGTTATGAATTGAACTGATTGGCAATCCGTTTTTTAATTTGTTTTCGATATTTTTTGCTTTCTCATACAAATTGTCAATCTGTTTTCCGTCAAATTCCGGAAGTTTAAATATAACCTCCGTATTCAATGAATATTGACCGTTATCATCAAAACTCAGGCTGGTTTTTTCAAGCGGATATAATTTATGGTTATTATCAAAACCTAGTACAACATATTCAGTAATATTAAATTCGGAATCAGATATAAATACATTTACGCGCTGATCGGCTGAATAAAATATCCTGGACCCTTCATTAACAATTCTAATATCCACTTCCGACAATAGAGGTTTCCCATTGAAATCGGTACGATAGCCTGCCCAGCATAATATGAACTGGTCTTTAAAAACCAAATATTGCGGGTCATATTCCTTGCCCCATGTGTTGTAAAAATCAAAGACGTCGTCCAAAAGCTGTTTAAACGATACATTTGAAAAGTTTTCAATTTCTGACACCGCTTTTTTATTTCCCGGGTCAATGGAAAAATCTTCATCAAGGGGAATTGAATTACTTCCTTTCCTGTAGTAGCAGGTTCCGGAAAAAACTTTTCCCATCGTTTTCTTAAATGCTGTTTGATTGCTTTCCGGGGTTATTGTCAGCAAACCTACCGCTTTATTTTTAGACAGATGCGGAAAGTATATATTTTCATACTTAACCAAAGGAGGATTGCTTAAATTAGCCTTTACAAGATTTTGGACTTTACTGTCATCGACAAGTTCAAAGCCTTTTATCTCATTTGTTTCATCAGTTACTCCTATTATAAGGTAGGAATTGTTGCCGGGATTAGAGTTACTTAACGCGCAAACATGTTTTAAGAATTTGGTTTTCCCTTCATGCGTGTTCAAATCAAGTGATTCTTTCTTGTCGTAGAAAGTATTCTCATCGTTGTGAGATAATAAGTTCTTTATGAGAAGTCTCTTGTTAAGCATTTTGCGGAACTGTCATGCTGCGTTTAATTAGTCGCTCTTGTGCAAATATAATACATAAATGCGATTTATACTGTTAAAATTTGTTGAAATTTAGCTAAGTAAGTGTCATTTGCGTTTACAAAGTTCTTGATTTTATTGCATGTTTGTTAAACAATCTATACGATTGTCCGAAAAACAGGTAAACAAACCACATAAATTTCAGATAATCATGTAGTGATTGTATAAAACATTTTTTTACATTTGTTTTTTTATAATTCGGGTTCCTTATTATCAAGGCTCATTTTGAATATATACAATAAACGCGTGTAATTCACGGCTTTATGAAAATCCATATATTATGATAAAAAAACATACGATTCTAATTATCCCTTTCTTTTTGTTATTTACTCCCATAACTAAGTCACAGGGCACAGTAACGGACATAGACGGAAACACTTATCGTACAGTATCCATAGGCAACCAGGTGTGGATGGCTGAAAATCTGCGTACTACCAGGTATAATGATGGAACAACCCTTCTCAGCGGGCTACCGGATGATGAATGGGCGATTACAACTGAGGGCGCATACGCTGTTTACCCTCACGGCAATGTTAAGGGTATTTACTCAAAAGCAGAAATGGTAAAAGCTTACGGAAAATTATACAATTGGTATTCTGTTGTTGATGAAAGTAGGCTGTGCCCAAAAGGTTGGCGTGTGCCTTCCGATGATGATTGGAGAAACTTGGTATTTTATTTGATAGCTACATATAATTTATCAAATGAATGGGAAGATATTAAAGGAATCGGCAATGCTCTTAAATCATACCGGCAGGTTGAAACATCGCCTTTCGAAGACTATGCAGGCAACTTATTAGAACACCCGCGTTGGAACTATAGCCATAATCATTATGGTACTGATAAATTTAATTTTTCAGCCTTACCTGCCGGTGGCCGGTATAGTAAAGGTGTTTTTAGTCATATTGGCAACGCAGCTCTGTGGTGGTCTTCTACGGAAAAGTCAAATACTCATGCATGGGGTCGTAGTATCGGTTATTATCATGGTGGCATTTACAGGTTTTCTGCCAAAAAAAACATCGGTTTTTCGGTACGTTGTTTACAGAACTAAGATTACGTACAGATGCAAATATCGGCTATGTATTTGGCCGGTATCGCACAATATTAATAAACCACTAAAGCAGTAGAAAACCGGACATGTTTTTCCTAAGAAACAAATAATTGTTTAAATTCAATTGTAATGCTGGGGATACGACCACCTGCCACCTTACTTTTTTGTTGCTATTTTGTCACCTGGTAAAACACAAAAGCCTGTCTGTCAATTGATAAACAGGCTTTCTTAGTAGCGGGGACGGGAGTTGAACCCGTGACCTCCGGGTTATGAATCCGACGCTCTAACCGCCTGAGCTACCCCGCCGGTTTGGATGTGCAAATTTAATAAAGATTTTAAAAACTTATCCGGATTATTTTTAAAAATAGCTATTTTTTACCGCTTTTATTTCATAACTACCCCCAGAAAGATTAAAAAAGATAGCTAACGTAGTAAATCCATCAACTTACCATAATGTTATCCGATCAAATCCTCCTTTTTCTTTTTCACATCCCTTTGCCTTTTCTTTTGTGTAAGCAACAAGCCTATTATTACAACAGCAATACCGATGATTTTGCTATGGTCGATATGCTCTTTCAGGATAATAAACGCAGTAATAGCTGTAACAACAGGGATCATATTTGCAAAGATTGATGTTCTTCCTATCCCTAAAGACCTTACTGCCGATGTAAAAAAGATGAACGCCAAAGTGGATGCAAAAAACGCAAGGTTAAATAATGATATATATACGTCTGTTGAAGGTCTTATTACTAAAAACTCCTTGAAGTCAAAAATCAAAAACAGCGGCAAAAACATCAGTGCTCCAAGTATGTTTTGCACCTTGATTATTGTCAATGATGAGTATTTCATAGTCATCTTTTTCAGTATCACAATATTTACCAATGCTGAAACAACAGCAAGAAATAAAAATGCAAGCCCCAAAAAAGATGCAGTAAGCCTGAAATCACTGTCAAGTACCATAATGCATACTCCTGAAAATGAAATAAAAAACCCAAAAAAATTAACAACCGAAAATCTTTCCCTGAAAATTATTAATCCAAGCCACGGTGTAAATACTGGTATTGTAGCAACTATTACCGATGCTAATGTAGCTGTTACATATTTCAGACCAAAACTCTCGCCGATAAAAAACAAAAAAGGAGAAAAAAAGCTCAGTATTATAAAATTCCGGTAATCTTCCCTGGCAACTTTTTCGTTCCATTTCATAATTTTCAAAATAACATAAAGCATGACAGAACTCAACGAAAGCCGCAAAAACATCGTAGTAATGGGTTCATAATACTCATATACGTTTTTCATCCATACATAAGATATGCCCCAGAACACCACTGCTCCTAATGTCATCAAATATATACGAACTTTTACTTTACTCATTCAAGCAGAAGATTTTTGCCGAAATTCCATAGCTGTTTAAAAACCGGGTCAAGAAAAAATTTACACAAATGTAATCAAGTTTTTTAACCCTCTCACTTGCCACCTGTTATCAATAAACCTTTTATTACTACCGTACGTTTAAATAAAACTGAAAAACCACCGTAAATTAAAAGGTTATAAGATATTTTGGCAATTCAGTTTTGCAGGCAATATTTGAGGACTGTCTTGATCAATCCAAATCATCACCATGCAAAAAACTCCTAAAACATTATTAATCTCCTGTTTAATTAACTAAAATCAATTTAGCCAACACAAGAGGTCTTCTGATTTATCTACCCTTAAAATATTTACAGGCTATATTTTTTCATTTAAAATTAAAAAAATGTCGTATTAATATTTTTTTGTATATTGCAAAAGCTATAGAAACAATAAAAAGTAGTTCAATGGCTGAGTTGGAAAAGTTCACCTTGGAGTTTCCGGTAAAAGCAACTCCGAAGATTTTATACACACTTATCAGCACGGCTGAGGGTTTATCCCGGTGGTTTGCCGATGTCGTGGAAATTGAAGAAGATGACATTTTTAAGTTTAAATGGGAGGATTCGGAACAGAGTGCACGCAAGGTTCAGTCAAAGGAAAATGAATATGTTCGTTTTCAATGGCAGGATGATGATTATAAGGATTATTATTTTGAATTGAAAATTCAGACCGAGCCGGTATCATCAGAAGTGGCACTCGTGGTAACCGATTACGCTGACCAGGCTGATCTTGACTTTTCAAAGCTGCTTTGGAACACACAGGTTGGTATCCTGCAACGAATGTTCAACAGTACTTAGAGCAAATTATTTGTCATAAAAAATGTCTTTAAAGAAAATTGACACGTATCCTGATACCGGGGCAAACCTGCTTTTAACTTGCTGGAGCCATCATTCTGATAAAGGAAGATATTTTGAACATATTAAAAACGCAATGTTATAAATTTGATCTTTATCCCGATTTTCATATTCTCTTGAGTACATCTTCTAAAGTATTTCACAACCTGGTCCGGCCACAATAATTATACAGGTTTGTTAAACAGCATGCCAAGCTGAAAAACAAAATAAACTTTTAGCTCGTTATTTTATAGAACACAATAAATAATCAGATTAATTGGTTTAATTAATATTATTTTTGTAATTTTAAAGAATATATAAATAGAAGCATTATACTTTATAATACTCCAACAATTAATGTGTTTATGAGTTTTTTTTTCAGGGATTATTTTAGGAATCATTCATTTAACATAAAAATACCTGTTATTTTCCTATTACTTTTAGTTGCAGGTGTTGAAAGTTTTTCGCAATATTTTGGCAGGAATAAGCCAAGCTATCGCACCTTTGATTATCGATTATACCAGTCTCCTCATTTTGATATTTATCATTATTTTGAAGATGATTCGGTAGTCAATGCTTTAGCGAACACTTATGAAAAGTGGTATTTACGTCATCAAACCCTTTTTAAAGATACTTTTGATACTCACAGTCCAATACTTATTTATGAAAATCATCCTGATTTTCAACAAACTACAGCTATCAGGGGCACTATTGGGATAGGTACACACGGCGTTACGGAAGCATTGCGCCGGCGTGTTGCTATGCCCGTACTACAGACTAATGCACAGACCGACCATGTGATAGGTCATGAGCTGGTTCACGTTTTTCAGTTCATGGCAATGTTTGACCGGGATTCTTTGGGGCTTAATTCAATGCGTAACCTGCCATTATGGTTGGTAGAAGGTATGGCGGAATATTTTTCTATAGGAAGTGTTGATGCACATACGGCTATGATAATACGTGATGCAATACACCAGGATAATTTCCCTTCACTGCAAGATATGACACGCGATATGCATCAATACAATCCATACAGGTTTGGGCATAGTTTTGTCGCGTTTTTTGGAAGAACGTGGGGTGATTCTCTTATTGCACCGCTTTTCAGAGAAACTGCCAAATTCGGTTATGAAAGGGCTGTCTCAAGAATCGTGGGTTTGAATGACAAAACAGTATCGAATCTATGGAAAAGTTCTGTGGAAACCCATTACAAGAAATATTATAAAGATAGTACAAGACATCAAACAACTGGAAAAACCTTGGTTACAGATGAAAATGGCGGTCATATCAATATTGCCCCGTCTGTTAGCCCGGATGGTAATTATTTTGCTTTTTTTTCAGAAAAAGATCTCTTTTCGATAGACCTGTTTCTTGCAGATTCAAAAACGGGAAATATTATACGCAAGCTTTCCAGTGCTACCAGGACTGCCGATATTGACGGTTTTAACTTTTTTGAATCTGCAGCCACATGGTCGCCGGAAAGTGATAAAATAGCTTATGTGATCATTAAAAAGGGGCGGAATAAATTAGTAATTGCTGATGTTGACAGACCAAGACGAACCAAAGAAATTACTGTTCCCGGTGTGCCGGCACTAAACAATCCGTCGTGGTCGCCCGATGGTAAAAACATAGCCTTTTCAGGGCTTGTTGGTGGAAAACCGAACCTGTATATGTATAATCTCGAAAATAAAGAAGTAATACAGTTGACCGACGATCACTATTCATATATACATGCAAGCTGGTCGCCGGATGGAAAATATTTGGCATTCTCGACTGATAAGCCACAATCGGCACAAACCCACGGAAACCCCAATTATCACTTCAATATTGGCATTATGGACATGACAAATAATAATTATCAAACCAGTGTATTGGGTATTTTTCCGGATGCCGAAAACCTTAACCCCTTGTTTTCAGAAGGCAATGAAGGATTATACTTTTTGTCCAACAGTGATGGTTTCAGGAATCTTTACTATTATGTTTTTGAAGAGGGAAAGGTTTTCCGTATGACCGATTATTATACGGGCATAAGCGGTATTACTCATCTCACACCGGCTGTCAGTATTGGCAGAAATTCTTATGAATTGTTATATTCTCACTACCAGGCTGAAAAGTATTTCATCCACAAGGCAGATCATTCGGAATTTGAAATGAAGGAAGCAGACCCTTTAAAGGTTGATTTTAACGCGGCTACTTTGCCCCCGATTCCACGGCTTGAAAAAGATATTGTTGACAATCAGCTCAGGATTGAGCCCGAAGAGAAAGTTTTTCCCGTTGATTCATTTGCAAAAAAACCTTATAAACGTGATTTCACTTTAACTTATATAGGGAATACAGGTGTTGGTGTAGCTACAAACCGGTACGGGACCGGAATGTCGGGAGCCGTAAGCATGATGTTTAGTGATATTACTGGTGAAAATCAGCTTTTTGCTGTAGTTGCAATAGATGGCGAAATATATGATTTCGGTGCGCAGGTAGGTTACCTGAACCAGGAGCGACGGATCAACTGGGGAGGCATAGTCTCACATATACCTTATCCTTATGCATACATGAGAGGAATAACGGATACTTTGGAAATTAATGATGAACCCGTGGAGGTATATAATTTGCAATATATTATACAAAGGATATTTGAAGACCAGGTAAGTGTTTTCGCATATTACCCTTTTTCAATTTCTCGAAGGATCGAAGTTGGCGGAACACTGGCATGGTATTACTATCGTATGGATGCTATAAATAATTATTACCTCCTTGACGGCAGAAAAATTGATGAAGATCGAGAGCGTTTGGATGCTCCTGATGGCTTTAATCTGCAACGCATAAATATTGCGTTTGTTGAAGATAATTCATATTTCGGCATGGCTTCTCCCTGGGCCGGCTGGCGATACCGTGCCGGCGTAGAACGTATATTCGGAGAAGCTGATATGTATTCAATTACGCTGGACTACCGGCGGTATTTTAATATAAGGCCTTTTACATTTGCATTCAGAGCAACACATTACGGCAGATATGGCAGAGAACCCGAAGAGCTGTTTTACCCACAATACCTTGGCTATATGGGATATGTGAGAGGATATGACTATAATTCTATGTATCGTTTGCAAGAAACAATGCCACTGCCGGACAATTTTGAATTTCAGGATTTTTTTAACCAGCTATTGGGTAGCAGGGTTATATTAAGCGGCCTGGAAGTGAGGTTCCCGTTTACCGGCCCTGAAAGAATTGCATTGATCAGCAGCCGTATATTCTTTACAGAGCTTAACCTGTTCCTTGATGCAGGTGTTGCATGGAACAGCTATAACAGATTGACATTAAATCCCGACAAAATAACGGAACAAAAAATTGAAGTAAACGAAAGAGAAGAATACAAAAACAGGTTTCCCGTTTTCAGCACGGGAGCATCTGTCAGGATTAACCTTTTCGGAGCTTTGATCCTTGAACCTTTCATTGCTTTCCCTTTCCAAACGGAAGGATTTTCAACAGCCGTTACCGGTCTGAACTTTATTCCGGGATGGTAATAAATGAAACCCTTATTAACTGAACGTTCACAAAAGAAGATGTATAATAGTAATCAGTAACCAGTCGGCAGTCAGCAATTAACAACTCGTTACTCGTTACTTATCACTTTTTTC
Organism: Bacteroidales bacterium; assembly: GCA_003567625.1. Taxonomy (GTDB): domain Bacteria; phylum Bacteroidota; class Bacteroidia; order Bacteroidales; family UBA7960; genus PUKZ01. The sequence goes on from PWZB01000193.1 coordinate 12,890, forward strand.
CTTCACTTCTTTTAAAGCCTTTGCCAGTGAAGCGTCTTTGGTATAGAACCTTTCGTATTTTGATTTCGGGTCTCTTGAAGTGCTTAATGACACTATTATTAGAGTCAGTATTGACGCAACTGCTGCCGGAAGAATGATGTATTGTTCGTTAAGCAACTGATAGCCATGCAGGTTTGTTAATATTGAGTTGGCAACGGTTATTATTAATGTTACACCCATACCTGCGGCGATAGATGCCACACCACCGGCTACCGTCACTCTTTTCCAGAGGAAGGCGGCAAGCAACGCCGGCGTCAGCCCCGCTCCTATCATGGTATAGGCAGTTAAAGCCATAGCCAGGATTGTTTCGAATTGGGTTAAGATAAAATAAGCCAACACACCTAAAAGTATTACCATTATTCTTTGAAAAACAACAATTTTCTTTGATTCTGCCGATGGATTTATAAAACGCTGGTATATATCCCGGGTCAGGTTTGTTGAAGGGGTTAGCAAAAAGCTGTTTCCTGTAGATGTAATAATAGCTACAGAAGCACAGAATAAAAGCAGCCCTGCCCATACGGGCAAGCCAACCTCAGTACTATATCTTGCAGTATGAAGTATGATTCTTTCGGCATCTCCGCCTGGCAAAAAATTTCCTGCAATTTCCGGGTTGTTGAAATAGCTGAAAGCAAAAATAGCCAGTGAAGCAATAGCTGTCTCAACTACAATGGTACCGATTACCCAAAATACGACAGCCGACTTGGCCGACTTTTCATTCTTTGCTGAGAAGAACTTCTGGTACATGTTTGACTCTCCCAATAATAAGAAAAATGTAGGCAGGAAAATACCCATTGCCCAGAAAAAGCTATTATCGCCAAAAACAGTAAAATGTGACGGGTCTAGAGTTTCGGTAAGATAACCGGCACCACCTATATGGAAATAAACCAAAGGCACTGCTATTACGACAGCGGCTGTTATCACTGCACCATTAATTATATCAACGGAAACAATTGATAACATACCTGCAAAAGCTGTAAATATTACGATAAATCCTGCTGTAAGCAAAACTCCTTGCCATTCAGGTATTCCGGCTACCAGGTCAAGAACAAAGCCGCCTGCACGAAACTGATAGCCTACAATAGTGGTGTAAGCTATTATTATGACTATAGTACCTAATATTCGCGCATATTTGTTATAACGCAGTTCAAGAATATCAGGAACAGTATATTCGGCTATCCTGCGAACACGCCCGGCAAGAAAAAATACGATAATTATGCCTATCCAGGCTCCGGCTGCCATCCAAAGTGCAGGAAAACCAACATTAGCAGCAAGTCCTGCCCCCGCCAGCAAGCTCCCCGAACCTATCCAGGTACATAAAAGCGTGCCTACCAACCGGGTAGTAGAAACCGAACGACCCGCAACCATAAAATCACTCTGGCTCTTTACCGCAAAACTCTTAAATATAGAGATCCCCATCAACATTACAAGATAACCCAACACAATCCACAAATAAATCATAGCTTTTCTCTTTTATAATTTTAAATATTCCGCTTACTCGTTTATTAATTACTATATTCTCAGAAAAAACGGTGTAAAACTAATAAATTTTTAAGATATTTTTGTACCGGGTATTTTTTTTTGTATTTTTGCATCGAAATTATGAGTAATGTTGTGTGAAAAGGGGGCATTTAAGTCCCCTATTTTATTGCCTTTACGCTATGATAGATAAACAAAAATTAATAAGGATTGTAGATAACTTTCTTAAAGATTCTGATAAGTTTCTTGTTGATGTAAAAATCACCCCGCAAAACAAAATAATGGTTTTTGTTGATGGTGATAATGGAGTAACAATTTCTGAATGTGCCGTTCTTAGCAAACATATTGAAACTTATTTTGACCGCGATAAAGAAGATTTTGAACTTGAAGTATCGTCTGCCGGGGTTGGCAAACCATTAATGGTTTTTCGCCAATACCTGAAAAATATCGGGAGAAACATAGTGGTATTAACACACAATAGTAATAAAGTTAACGGCAAATTAATAAGGGTGGAAAACGATGGCATAGAAATTGAACTATCGAAAAAAAAGAAAAAAACTGCAGACAAAGAAGATACAAAAAGATTTATTTCTTTTAATGATATAAAAGAGGCTAAAATAAAAGCCGTTTTTTAATTATGCAACCCGGTATTATTAATGATTTAAACGATGGCTCTACAAAGCCTTTAACATGGAGTGTTTCGTCATATCTGAAAAAATAGATATTATTATAATGAACTTTTATTATTCAACCATATAATCTTTTATAATACAAAAAACAATGGAAAACATCAATCTTGTTGAATCTTTTTCTGAATTTAAAGAATTTAAAAATATTGAACCTTCCACGATGATGCTTATTCTGGAAGATGTTTTTAAAACTGTATTGATGAAAAAATATGGCCCTGAGGTGAAATTTGACATTATAGTCAATGTTGAAAAGGGCGATTTGGAGGTATGGCATAACCGCGTTATTGTTGATGATGATGATGTAGAAGATCCCAACACCCAGGTTGCATACAGTGAAGCTATTAAAATTGAGCCGGATTTTGAGATTGGAGAGGAAGTTTCACAGCCGGTTAAAATGAGCGATTTTGGAAGGCGTGAAATTCTGTCTTTAAGACAAAATTTTGTTTCCAAGCTTTTGGAACTTGAAAAAGACGAAATTTACAAGAAATACCAGGAACGTATTGGCGATATAGTAACTGCAGAGGTTTACCAGGTTTGGAAAAAAGAAATACTTGCTTTGGATGATGAAGGCATAGAACTCATCTTACCAAAAAGCGAACAAATTCCCTCCGACTTTTTCCGTAAAGGTGATACTTTGAGGGCAGTTGTTTCTAAAGTTGAAATAAAAAACAGTAATCCCTTGATTATATTATCACGGACATCACCTGTATTTCTTGAACGCCTTTTTGAGCAGGAAGTACCTGAGGTGTATGATGGGTTGATAACGATCAAAAAGATTGTAAGGGTGCCCGGCGAACGCGCCAAGGTTGCCGTCGAATCTTATGATGAACGCGTTGATCCGGTAGGTGCATGCGTCGGAATGAAAGGATCAAGAATTCATGGTATAGTCAGAGAACTTAGAAATGAAAATATTGATGTTATTAACTATACAACCAATACATCTCTTTACATTTCAAGAACACTTAGCCCTGCTAAAATAACATCTATCAATATTGATGAAGAAAACAAAAGGGCAGAAGTATTTCTGAAACCTGACCAGGTTTCGCTTGCTATCGGGAAAGGCGGTTTTAACATAAAACTGGCAGGTATGCTGACAGGTTATGAGATTGATGTTTACCGGGAAACAGACCCTGATTCCGAAGATGTTGATTTATCCGAATTCGAAGACGAAATTGAAGACTGGGTCATAAATGAACTGAAAGCTGTCGGGCTGGATACAGCAAAGAGCGTTTTAAACCTTTCGGTTGATGATATGGTCAAACGCACCGACCTGGAAGAAGAAACAATAAAAGAGGTTATACGTATACTTAAAGCAGAATTCGATTAATTTTTTTTGTATCTTTGCATATTTTGCACGGGCAAATTATATTTAAAACTTAAATGTCTTATATGGCTGAAGTCACCAAAATATTACGGCTTAGTAAAGTTGCCAAGGAATTTAACGTTGGGATTAGCACCATAGTAGAATACCTTAACAAAAAAGGATATAAAGTGGATAATAATCCCAATTCTAAGATTTCTGAGGAAGCTTATGAGTTGCTTTTTAAGGAGTTTCAGGCAGAAAAAAGCCTTAAAGAGGCAACTCAAAAGGCACGTATGAATATCGTCAAACGCGAAACCATTAGCCTTGACGATGATAAAAAGCCCGCAGATGAGGAAGAAGAATTTACAAAGCCTCCCATAGAAGATGAAAATGAAGATGGTGAACCCTCGGAGGATTTGTTTATAAAAGACGTTAAATCCTCTTTGGAGAAAAAGCCTCCGGAAAAGCCAAAGCAAGAAGAAATAAAATTTCCGGGCCCCAAGGTTGTCGGAAAAATTGACCCTGATAAAATCACAACCGCTAAAGAAAAAAAGAAAGCCATTGAAAAAGAAGAACATCCTGGTAAAGAAGAAACAAAAGCTGAAAAAGGAAAAGCCGATGAGGATGTTTTTAAGGATAAAGCCAAAACAGAACCCGACAAACCTTCGTTAAAAAAGAAAGACGAAAAGCCTGAAAAAAAGAAAAAAGATTTACCGGATGAAAAAGAACTTTCAGATAAAAAGGCTGAAGCGGTTTTTTCGGAAAAAGCGGACATTGATAAAGAGGATACAGACAAGAAAAAAGAAGATGAAAAATCAGAAGATATTTACAAAAGAGAGCTTCATAAGCTTGAAGGTCCTATTATTTTGGGAAAGATTGATCTTCCTGAAGCCAAAGATCAGCCCAAAAAGCCGGTAGCTTCATCATCTGATGAAACCCATTATAAAAAACGAAAAAGAAAGCGTATAAAAAAGGAAAAGGCGAAGGCGAAGGAAGCGAAATCTGCAGAGGATAAAACAAAAAAACAAAAAACAGAGGAAAAAAAGCAAAAACCGCAAAAACAGCCTGCGAAAGCAAAAGGTAAACCAATCAGCAAGAAAGAGTATCACAGGCCTGAATTTTCGGAAGAGGAAATCTCGAAACAGATTCGCGAAACACTTGCATCACTTAGCGGTACGAAAAGCAAGTCGAAAGCTGCCAAATACAGGCGTCAAAAACGGCAGCTTATTCAACAACAGCGTCTTCAAGATTTGAAAGAGAACGAAACGAATAAAAATGTTATTGAGGTAACAGAGTTTATTTCGGCCACTGAATTAGCTAGCCTTATGAGTGTTGACGTTACCGAGGTAATTTCGGTATGCATGAACATAGGTTTATTTGTATCAATTAATCAGAGGCTGGATGCTGAAACTATTACTATCGTAGCGGATGAATTTGGATATGAGGTAAATTTTGTCAGTGTTGATGACCAGGAAGCTATTGAAGAAGAAAAGGATGATCCTGGAGAGCTTCAGGCGAGAGCACCCATAATTACAGTTATGGGACATGTTGACCATGGAAAGACATCACTTCTGGATTATATCAGACAATCTAATATTATAGCCGGTGAAGCCGGTGGGATAACTCAGCATATAGGTGCTTATTCTGTGGAGTTTGAAGACAATAAATTTATCACTTTCCTTGACACACCGGGTCACGAAGCTTTTACTGCAATGCGTGCGCGGGGAGCTAAAATCACGGATGTGGTTATTATTGTTGTTGCCGCTGATGACAGTGTGATGCCACAAACCAAAGAAGCTATAAATCATGCCCAGGCTGCAGGTGTGCCTATTATAATTGCTATAAATAAAATTGATAAACCCAACGCAAATCCTGAAAAAGTTAAAGAAGAGCTTGCAAAATCCAATATTCTTGTTGAAGACTGGGGCGGCAAATATCAATGCCAGGAGATATCAGCCAAACATGGAAAAAATGTTGACCAACTTCTGGAAAAAGTACTACTTGAAGCTGAAATGCTGGATTTGAAAGGTAATCCGAATAAACCCGCTTCGGGCACTATTATTGAATCAATGCTCGACAAAGGAAGAGGTTATATTGCAACTATAATGGTACAAAACGGTAAGCTCAGGGTAGGCAATATGGTTGTAGCCGGCACTCATTTTGGAAAAGTTAAAGCTATGTTCAATGAAAGAGGTATTCGTATCAAAGAAGCCGGGCCTTCCACGCCGGTCTTGATATTGGGTCTTAACGGTGCCCCGCAGGCCGGTGAAAAATTCAACGTTATAACTGATGAACAAGAAGCAAAAAATATTGTAGTAAAAAGACAACAGCTGGTAAGGGAGCAGGGTTTACGGACGCAAAAACATATTACATTGGATGAAATCGGGCGAAGAATTGCCATAGGTGATTTTAAAGAGCTCAACATTATTGTAAAAGGCGATGTTGACGGCTCGGTAGAGGCACTTGCCGACTCTCTGCTTAAGCTTTCAACAGAAGAAGTACAGGTTAATATTATTCATAAAGCAGTCGGCCCTGTCACGGAAGGCGACGTTTTGCTTGCATCCGCATCAAATGCAATAATTATAGGGTTCCAGGTTAGACCTTCGCTGCCAGCCAGGAAACTTGCCGAACAGGAAGAAATAGATATCAGATTATATTCTGTTATTTATAATGCCATAAATGAACTTAAATCAGCTATTGAAGGAATGTTGTCTCCCGAAATTGAAGAAAAAATCAATGCAAACCTCGAAGTAAGGGAAACTTTCAAAATATCAAAAGTAGGTACCGTTGCGGGCTGCTACGTATTGGATGGCAAAATACACCGTAATTCCAATATACGTGTTATTCGTGATGGAATTGTTATTTATACCGGAAATCTCGGCTCTCTGAAAAGATTCAAAGAAGATGTAAAAGAAGTCCAGGCAGGTTATGAATGTGGGTTAAACGTAGAAAACTTCAATGATATCAAAGTCGGGGATATTATTGAAGCTTTTGAAACCGTCGAAGTTGCAAGAAAACTTGAATAATCTTTTAGCGTCTTAAACATGATTGACCTGAAACTCAATATTGATGGTGTCATTAATTCTGTTACCAATAACGAAATAGGATTATTCGAAAATGAAACGTCTTTTCATTTTAAAAGTATCCGGGAAAAAAGTGGTAAAGGTAAGGAATTATTAGGATGGGTAACGCTTCCCCGGGATACAAGTCATGATTTGCTTAATAATATTACCAAAGATGCCGAAAAGCTCACCGGCAATTCGGAAGTGATAGTTGTGGCCGGCATTGGAGGCTCCTATCTTGGCGCAAGAGCAGTAATTGAAGCCCTGGGCAATTCTTTTCACTTAAATACCGGCCATAAAAACAGACCTGATGTTGTATATGCCGGACATAATCTCTCGGAAGATTACCTTAGTGAACTTATGCTATGGCTTGATGATAAAGAATACTCCATAGTGGTTATTTCAAAATCAGGGACCACTACCGAAACGGCAATAGTATTCAGATTGCTAAAGGATCATATCGAAAAAAAATATGGCAAACAAAAGGCAAAAGAGAGGATAGTTGCTATTACTGATGCCCGGAAAGGATCATTGCGCAAGCTTGCCGAAACGGAAGGTTATACAACTTATACTATTCCTGGTGATATTGGCGGAAGATACTCTGTGTTAACTCCCGTTGGTCTTTTCCCCATCGCAACCGCAGGATATGATATAAAACAGATTATCGAAGGAGCAAGTAATATGCAAGATTTTTTATTTAATACCAACAATCTTTTCGAAAATCCTGCATTTTTATATGCTGCTGTACGTAATATCCTTTATAATAAAGGAAAAGGTGTTGAAATAATGGCTTACTATTTACCTAACCTGTTTTTTCTTGCCGAATGGTGGAAACAGCTCTTTGGCGAAAGTGAAGGAAAAGAAAACAAAGGCATTTTGCCAATGAGTGTTAATTTTACTACAGATCTTCATTCATTGGGGCAATATATACAGCAAGGTAAAAAAATTATTTTCGAAACGGTATTGAGCATTGAGAAAAATAAAAAACAAGTCAAAATACCTAGAAGTGCTGATGATTCTGATGGGCTGAGTTATATTGCCGGAAAAAATATCGGATTTGTTAACTCAATGGCTGAGAAAGCAACTACATTAGCTCATATTGAGGGAGGCGTTCCGGTAATTAAAATATCTGTTTCACAGTTAAATGAAAAAAATATTGGCGAGCTTCTTTATTTTTTCCAGATGAGTTGTGCTGTTAGTGGCTATATATTAAATGTTAATCCTTTTGACCAGCCAGGTGTGGAAGCATATAAGAAAAACATGTTTGCTTTGCTCGGAAAACCGGGTTATCAAGATCACGCAAGAAAGATAAAAAACAAATTAAAGTAATGTCATAGCTTTTTCAACACACTTCCATAATTTTTCAGCCGTATTATTCCATGAAAAAATCTTTCTACGTTCTTTGCCTTTATCAATAAGTTTTTGTCGCAGTGTGCCATCATTTTTCAATCTTATCATGGCATCCGCAATAGACTCAACGGAAAACGGGTCAACCAGCAATGCCGCATTGTCGGCAACTTCAGGCATTGATGTGCAGTTGGAAGTTATGACGGCCGTTTCGGCATTAAAAGCTTCGAGCACAGGGATACCAAAGCCTTCAAAATAAGAAACATAAGTTAATGCTAATGATGCGGAATATAATTGAGTAAGCTCATCTACATTTTTTCTGCCAAGAAAAACGATATCGTCTTTATGTTGCATGTTTTGGAATGCCTCATTAATATGATTAGACAACCACATTTTATGGCCTGCTACCAGCAGCTTGGTATTATTATTGTCTTGTTTTTTAAAGATATCAAACGCCTGAAACAAGCGTCCTACATTTTTTCTCGGTATCAGGGCGCCAACGTATAAAAAATATGGTGCACCTTCCGAATATTTTTCACGTATTTTTATCTTTTGCTGATTTGTAAGAGGCTTAAATTCACTATTACATCCGTTAAAGACCACATCAATTTTATCGGGTGAGATGTCATAAGTCTGCACTATATCATTTTTTGAATAATGGCTGACTGTGGCTATGCGAGCAGAACGGCGGGCATAGCGAGGAAATAAGGTGGTGTAATATTTTCTTGTCCAAAAAGGTATGTCCCCAGGATAATGTTCAAAATTTAAGTCATGGATTACCTGAACTACAGGCACTTTTGTATTTAGTGTCATCCAGCCGTCAGGTGATAAAAAAAGGTCAGCCTTGTATTTGCGCAGAACAAATGGCATCAATATCTCATACCGGATAAACCAAAGAAAGGGGTGCCTTGAGTGTGGGTATAGTACAACAGGTACTACATTGTCGGAAAACACAAAATCTTTATGATAGGGACGGTCAAAAACAAAATAGAACGTGTGTTCGGGATTTATTTTTGTTATTCTTTTCAGAGTCTCGTAAGTAAACCAACCAATACCATCTAGCTGATCTTTTACCAAAACCTGGGCATTTACAACTATATTCATTTAAATCTGATTGATCCTGATATTATATTAAGTCAACAAATTCGGTGAAGCCGCAAAAATATACGTTTTTTGTTTGTTTACCTAAATTGTTTAAAGAAAAACGCGCATTTAAGATTAAGCTAAATAATAGAGTTGCAACACAGAATATAATTAACTTTCCCTAGTGAACTCAATTCGTGCAAGATCTTTTTGAGAAACGAAAATTTTATCAAGTTGTTTGCTGATCGGCAGAGCCAGTTTTTGCAGCAATACAGTCAATTTGCTGAGGGGCTCTCCTTCTTTTCTTGTCCCGGGATTCAAAACCTTTCTGCCAGTTCCTGCAATATAATAGCTTACCCTGGTATTAATGAATTTTATACTTTTAAATTCAAATTCATTCATATTGCAAATGGCTTCGTAATAACTAACGGGTCTTCCTATACATAACTCATCGCCTGTTATCTTTTTCTCTATTCTTTCAAATAAATAGACTTTATGTTTGCTAACACGGCACATTTCTTCCATTATGCTTTTAAGCATTTGTTTATCAGTATTATGCTGCAGTACAGTTGCAGAAAAAACAATATCAAATTCACGGTCGGCAAAAGGAAGTTTTTTCCCATCAATTTTAAACAATTCAATCTCACCGGGAATGTTTTTACCTGCTATTTCGATCATTTCAGCAGAAATATCTGCACCTGCCAGTCTGCCGGGCTTCTGTTTCCACACCTCATTAAGATTACCCCCGGGCCCGCTGCCTAATTCAAGAACAGATTTACCTGAAAAATCAAGCTCATCAAGAAGGTTAAGAAATTTTTTCCTTTTATATCTGTAATATGGTTCATCATCGCCGGCTATCACATTTTTATTTTCCCTGCATTTGATTTTTCTTGCTACTTCAGACCAGTAGGGTTCAGGGTGATAATTGCTCATGTTAATTATTTATTTTTGTGTTTTAATTTGCAGCCTGTAATATTTATAGTTTCTAAAATATAAAAGATCAAAGAAATTCATTAAAAGATTTTCATGGCTTAAACCTTCTTTAATAATATTCAGGCACAAAAATACCTTTTCTGAATTAATATTCAACAGGAAACTCCATATTACCAGGTCAATATCGAATAAATTCTTTAAGATTTTTATAAAGTGCTGAAACAGGCAGCCCCACCACATTATGATAAGAGCCTTCAATACGTTTAATACCTATAAGACCAATCCATTCCTGGATGCCATATCCACCTGCTTTATCATATGTTTTATAGTTTTCAAGATAAAAATTTATT
>PWZB01000119.1 GCA_003567625.1 Bacteroidales bacterium
AATATTTATATCCATTTCTATAAATTTAGCTAAATTTGTGGACACTGATTTAAAAGATTTTGATTATGATACCGCGAATTATATCCGAGCAAATAATAAAAGATCTAAAACCTGCACATGTAACATTCCTTTCTGGGACAAGGCGTACAGGGAAAACTGTACTGATGGAGAACATAAAAGACCGATTAAAAAACAAAAAAATATTATTGCTTAATAAGAAGATTATGATGTGGCTACACTTCTTTCTTCAAGAAGGCAAGATGTTTTGAAAAATGTTGCCGCAGGGTATGATTATATTTTTATTGATGAAGTGCAAAACATACCTTATATAGGCTTAAATCTGAAACTTTTAGTTGATTCTCAAAAGGACACCGGTGTCTTTGCAACCGGTTCTGCTTCTTTTGATTTACGTGGTCAGGTTGGAGAACCTTTAACAGGCAGGTCGCGTTTTTTTCATCTTTATCCTTTCATAACTAAAGAAATAGCTGACAATTTGGTAACTGCAACTCAAATGTTGCCAAATTTACTGATATATGGTTCATATCCGCAGGTGTTTGTTGAAAATAACATTTTTGAAAAGCGTCATATACTTGAAAGCATTCGTAACGGATACCTGCTAAAGGATGTGCTGCAGCTTGATAACCTGAAAGACAGTCTTTTTGTTATGAATCTTTTGCGTTACCTCGCTTTCCAGATTGGGAATGATATATCTTACAATGAAATAGCAAATAATCTCGGAACAACCGTAAAAACCATTCAAAGATACCTTGATATACTTGAGAAAGCATTTATCATATTCAGGCTGCAATGGTTTAGTCGTAATCTGAGAAAAGAAATCTCAAAATCACCAAGAATTTATTTCTGGGATAATGGTATTCGCAATATCATTATTTCAAACTTGAACCCATTGGAAAACAGAGACGATACCGGAAAACTTTGGGAAAACTTTTTTATCTTGGAAAGAATAAAGCTCAACACTTATATGCAAACCTATTCTAATTATTACTTCTGGAGAACATACGACCAACAAGAAATTGATTTGATAGAAGAAACCTCAGGCGAGTTGAAAGCTTTTGAAATCAAATGGAAAAAGCAAAAACCAAAACCACCAAAATCTTTTGCCGATAATTACACTGATGCAAAATTTACTGTGATAAACAGAGAAAACTTTTTTGAGTTTTTGAAATAATTTTACAAACTTTTAACTTTACAAACTCTATGAACTTACAAAACTATCTTATTCACAAATTATTCACAATAATCCTTATCTGCATTTTGCCACAATGCACAAGTGCCCGGCACACCATCACGGGCAATTTTCCTCCTTTAGCCGGTCAAAAAGTCAGGCTGGTAGGCTTTGAGGGTTTTGACATTTACACTATTGACAGCACAAAAGTTAATAAAAACGGACGCTTTCGACTTAGTTATGCTTCAGAAGACAGGGGCATAGGATACTTAGCGGCAGAAGACAACGAAGCCTATTTTGTTGTACTTGCAGATGAAGACATTCGTCTTAAGGGCGAAGTTTTAAGTGTGCCGGAAAGTGTTATTGTAAAAGAAGGAAAAGAAAACAAGCTTTTTGTGCAATACGTCGAAGAGCATCGTAAGCGTGAACAGGCATTGAGTGCATGGATTTATTTGCACAGAATATATGAGGAAGATTCTCTTTTTGCTGTTCAGCAAAAACCGCGGGCAGCCATTAACGATGAAATTGATCGCATAAGAGAGGAAGATAAGGATTTTCTGGAAAGCCTGGACCCGGAAAGCTATATAAGCTGGTATTTACCTGTCCGCAAACTGGTAAGCTCTGTTTCAATAGTGGCACAATACCGAACCGAAGAAATCCCCCAAACCATAGCTTCTTTCCGGGATCTCGACCATACCGATCACCGGCTGTATAAAAGCGGTTTGTTCAGAGATGTTATTGACAGCCACTACTGGCTTATAGAAAATATGGGGAAACCGCTGGATAGCGTTTTTATCGAAATGAACATCTCTACCGATCATCTGGTTGAGAATCTCATGGATGATGAAGAAAAGCTCAACCTTATCACAAACTATCTTTTCGAACTAATGGAGCAGCGCAGCTTATTCAGCGCATCCGAGTACCTGGCTTTAAAATTACTTACACAAAATGCCTGCACTATTGATGACAATTTTGCCAGTCAACTCGAGTCGTACCGTGCCATGAAGATCGGAAACACAGCTCCTGATATTGAATTTGAGGGTGATGTTTTCAGAAACGGAGAAGTCATAACAACTCCAAAGCTTTTGTCAGAAATTGAAGCAACCCATAAAGTAGTTGTTTTTGGTGCTGAATGGTGTCCGATGTGCATTCAGGAACTCACGCAAATCAAACGCCTTTACACAAAATGGAACTCCAAAGGTGTTGAAGTGGTCTTTGTTTCGCTGGATACAGAAAAACCGGTTTTCAAAAGCTTTACAAAAATCTTTCCCTTTATCAGCTTTAGCGATTATAAAAAATGGGATACACAAGCCGTGAAAGAATATCACGTATTTGCCACGCCAACTATGTTTTTGCTCGACAAAGACCATGAAATTCTTTTACGGCCCCATTCTGTAAACCAACTGGATGCGTGGGTGGATTATTATATTGATTAACGAATTATGAAATTTAACAGTCGTGCCCCGACTTTTTTCTACCTTTAGGAAACGAAGCAAATTAACATGCCATATTATGAGTTCCGTCGGGGTACGACTTCAGGGCTTGAGGGATACCATCCCTTCTTTGCAGCATTTCGCCGGCACTTATCTACTTCCAAAGCCTGAGCAACAAAACTTCGGCAAGGAAAAACATCAGCGCCAGTACCAGGCACAATTGCCAAAGCTCTCTTCCCATAGTAAACCGTTCAAATGCTTTTTCGAAGGAGGTGGTGCCAATGTCCAGCGTATTTATTCGCTGCATTTGGTGATCATCTATCTTATCTTCAAGTTCGCCGGCGCTATATACATCCATTTTTGATTCGCGGCGGTCGTAATTAAAGGATATTCCGTCAAGCAAACTTTCTTCGCCGTAAAGTGAATAGTTGCCTGACCGGCTGATCTGATCATGGACATAAAGATTTATTCTGTTATTGACAGTCCGCACTTCCGGGATTATTTCCACCTCATCACCTCTTATGTAATAGACGGGGTCGCTATATTGCTGTCTGTGCCTGATCTGAACAGGCTGATCTTGTCCGATAACCTGGTATGGTTTTGTTTGCGGAACACTATACAGGGCGGCATTATACATTACCGGAACAAAAACAGGATGCAGCGGAAAGTTGCCGTACTTTTCATCCAGCGGCACTGCCGATAAATATACAATTCCATTGCCCGACGGCTGAGAAGTGAAAAAAATGTTGCCGTTCTGCAGCTGCAGCAAATAATCTTCACGGGCATCAACCCTGCGGCTGATCTCATAATGCTTTTCAGCTACAGGCAATTCCGCATCATCAGGCACCTTTTCAAACACACCATAAAACAACGCATGCATATCATTGAGCGAAGAAACACGGTAACTATTTGTGTCAAGCGATGTATAATAATTAGCATCAAGCCCTGTCAGAAAATCCCTGTACGAGTCAAAATCAATCTCTTCTCCCGGAAAGACAACCAGGCTTCCGCCTTCTTCAACAAACCTGGCTATCTCGGTCCGTAAACCGGAAGATACCGACGTTAATCCGTTCAGAATTATTATATCCGAATTTTGAAATGCAGAATAATCTATGTTCAACAATGACATATTTTGGTACAAAAAAGTCTCATCATCCCTAAAAAGTGCGTTCAGATAGGGGCTTTCACCGCTTTGGTTGATGACCAGGACAGGAATATTCTCAAACACCTTAAAGCTGAAATATTTTTTATCATCAAAAACCACCGGGTAATCAACGATTTCTGCCCAGCCCTGCTGAATACCTGTATTGCCGATAGTGTAAGAAAGCTGTTTTTCAAGTTTTTCGCCGGGTTGTATATCAAAGCTGGCTACCGAGCGCAAAACATCATCAATGTATAGCCTCAAAGGCTGGTTTTCAAGTGGCTGATTGCCATCGTTGATTATTCTGACATTAATAGTCATTGGCTGATCCACCAGCTTAACGGGGCTTTCAAACCACAGGGAATCAATATAGACATTGTCGGCACGCTGTGCTTTAACCGGCATTAAATAAGACGATATGGCAGTATCTGTTTCGAAATTTTCAAAATCGCTGATATTTTTCTGAAAATCGCTGATCATAAACAAATTTTTGTTTTCAGACTGCGAGCTGTTTAACATCTCTTTTTGCCTTTCATATACCTGTGAAAGGTTTCTTACCCTCGGCGACAATTCAACCTCATTCAGAAGACTTATAAAATCTTCGCGGCTGACAAATCTCTGATGTCTTCCTTCAAAATCATTGGTAAGCAAGTGAAAATCGTCTGTAGCCGGAAATGTTTCAGCTATTTCGGCAGCTATCCTTTTCGCTTCGGTGATCAGCCTGCCTCTTGCCGATAAAGCTTCCATGCTGAATGAATTGTCAACATAAATGCTAACCACATTGCCTTCATGGCTGATACCGGCTTCCTCATGTGCTATATAAGGACGGCTAAAAGCCATTACCAGGAAAATAACCGCCAAAAGCCGGCATAATAATACCAGCAAATGTTTCAGCCTGGATTGCTTTCGCTTTTCTTCGCTTAGCTCCTCAAGAAAGCGGATATTCGAAAACAAAACCTTGCGAAATCGCCTGAAGTGAAAAAGATGTATAATAACCGGGATTGCTGCCGCCGATAATGCAAGTAAAAACCAAGGGTTTACAAAACTCATTTACCAATTAATTTTTATGTCTTTCTTAATCCTTATAACCATTCAAAAATAGTCTTTATTGTTCTTTTAACACAAATAGTTTCAGGAAGTATTGTCAAAACGTTGAATTGAGATTGTTTTTGAATTTTCCCCGGTTATCTCTCAATAATCATTTTAGAAACAATGCTTGCTATCTCAAAATTATTTTTTCACCGCTCTAAGCACTTCCCTTTTCCCCGGGGGCCCGGAGAGTCGTTCCACAACAAAACCGGTATTTTGCAAATCTCTTCTCACCTGCCCTTTTGAACAATAAGTAACCAAAACACCATTCTGCTTCATTGAATCAAATATTTTAAGAAAATTATCCCGTGTCCACATTTCAGGCTGGGCTTTTGGTCCGAAAGCATCATAGTAAACCAGGTCATAATTAGCAGCCGCTAATCGTACATCCTCAATTTTGACAATGTTTTTTCTTAAAGAAAACCGCTCATCCAAATCTATCCATTTGCCCGTTCCGGATTCGTGAAAAGATTTCAACCATTTTTCAGAATCCGGGTAATCTGTTATGGAAGAGTAATTGAGCTTTGATATAATGTTACTATTGAGCGGAAACGGCTCCAGTGCATCATAAAAAATTTCTATTCCCTGATTTTCCGATTCAATAAAAGTAAGCAGGCAATTCAACCCCGTACCGAAGCCTACCTCAAAAATGTTTATGCTTTTATAATCCGTGAATTTTTTAAACCCCAGGTTAATAAATACATGCATAGATTCGCTATAAGCACCTTTTACAGAATGGTAAAATTCATCCAGCCCAGGAACAAAAATGGTATAAGAACCATCACCGGTAATGTGTATTCGTTTTTCCATCTGTTTTTTGATCGGAATTGTTCATAAAAGTAAAAAACAATTTTAAATGCCAGGCTGGAAAGTTGATTTCGAATTACAAATATTTTATTATCAAATTACGAATTTGTTACGAATATTAATTCTGGTACCGATTACCGATCACCTACCTCTTACCGACTGTAGACTGTAGACTGTAGACTGTAGACTGTAGACTGTAGACTGTAGACTGTAGACTGTAGACTGTAGACTGTAGACTGTAGACTGTAGACTGTAGACTGTAGACTGTAGACTGTAGA
>PWZB01000121.1 GCA_003567625.1 Bacteroidales bacterium
CTCTTCGCCATATTATTCTGTCTTCATTACGTGCTTTTTCAACAAAACGGAAAGTGCTTTCTTCACTTATCAGATTGGTAAAGAATGGGCGCCACCTGTCTAAATAGTAATTGCAAAAACCTGAAACCTTTGTTTTTTCATTGAAAACACTTAATAATAAGGGTTCGCTCTTATCAATAAATATTTCTTCCCTGTCGGTTTTTATGTAGCGAAACCTGTTATAATTATCCCTGCCACGGTTCATTGTTATATTAACAGGTTTCTCTTCAGCCTCAGGGTCAAGTTGCCATATATCATAATCATCATAGACAAGTACGGCTTCATCATTTTTAAACCATCCGGCTATTCCTGAAGGCGGCGGAGTACGCGGCTGATCCCATCGTTCCCTGTAAAGCGGCACATCAACTTTTTCTGAAATAATACGGATATCACCCCTATTGTTGTCGTGAATATACCAGTGCGAATCTTCACTATTAAACCAGGTTATGTAATTTCCGCCCGGAGAAAGTCCGTAAACGAAAATTGCTTCTTCAAGGATCTTCTTCTTTTCACGTTTTTCGATATCCAGCAGATATACATCGCGCTGACGCTTAACGTGCCATGTTGGCTTGATTTGGTAAGGCTGGAAGTTGTAGCCTACAGCAAAACGCGCATCGCCCTTACCTGCCGTATTTACATCACGTATAACAGTATCAGCCATTTGCCAGAATTCATTACCGGCCGGCTCGAAAACGGCAAGATATGACCTTCTTTTCTCATTTGACAGCTCTACATGTTGTTGAGTTTGTAGCAGGGGATCTTTCCAATGCCAGATATCAAGGCTGTATTTTTCTTCTTCAGGGAGGCTGTCTTCAGGTTCGGGTTCGGGTATGGGACAAGTGCCGAAAAACAAACGTTTGCCCGAATATGAAAATGAAAGTGTGCGGTGTGGACTAATATGCCAGCCATCGTAAATCCAGGTGGAGGATGAATCGGCAATCTTGGCAGGTGTATCCATTCCGGTTTCATAATAATATAGCCCGTAACTTTTCACATCATTGGTATCGGAACTAAATACAAAAGCAAGCTGCCTGCCTTCCTTGTCAATCTCCAATTGTGCAAACTCACCCTCCTTGCTGAATATTTCTCTGTGGTTTTCAGTTTCTGTCGTAAAAATATTTAATGTACTTACTTCAACGGTGTCTATATCCTTTTTTGCAATAAAGGCTATTAATTTCCCGTTTTCCGATATTTTGTATTGAGCCGGTTTGTCAAACTCATGTTTCTTATCTTTAAGGGGATTGTAAATTACCAGTTTGTCAATAGTTTTTGTTTCATGCTTTTTGGTATCTTTTTTGGTTTCCTCATTTTCATTTTGCTGTTCAGGGATTGTATCGTTGTTTATGACTTCTTTTTCATATTCATGTATGAAAGCCATCCAGTCATCACCCTTACCGGGTATGATAAATGATTTTAAAGCCGGAAAATGAATTGTTTTGCGGTCTTCCAGAATCATTATACCCAATGTGTCTTTGGGCATATCCCCGGTTTTTTTGTTTTCAAGCTTTGCTTGCCTTACCAACTCTTTCCGGGGTACTATCCTAAATGCAATGAATTTGCTGTTACCCGAAAAAATATGCCCCGAACCACGAAAAACCGTATCCGTTTTTTTTGTTCTTCTTTCGTAAATGGATAAAATACCGTCACCGTCCTGCGGATTTAACTGGAAACTTATCCATTCACCGTTTTCACTGAGAATTGGCCTGTTAATGTTATTCCAATGATCATAATCATCGTGTGTTAATGACTTCTTCCCATGATCAGATGTTAAATTAAAAGTAGTAATTAAGCTAAAAAATAAAATTAGTATTGAAACTCTCATTATTGATAGTGTTTTTTGTTTTTAAATATTTGATGATAATTACAAATACTTGTTTAGAGTAAATTCAGATATCATACAAGGTGCCGGATATATATAAATTTATTTTCCCGGATGCCTGACCGGGCTTTTCATTATTACAAATATAAGATTTTATTAATACAGTGCAGGTTGAATGTAATACAATAAGGCCAATTTTTTTTAGTTGCTGTTTCTTAATTATTGTTTTGTTTATTTTTGTCAGCCACCGTCAAGAATTAATAAAAGTATTAAATTTGTTATCTATTTAATTGTTTAATGATCTAAAACATTATAGTTATGGATAATAAAATAACAGATATATTTAAGCAGGCCATTATTATGGAACATCGCGGTAAATCTTTATATGAAAAGGTTGCCGAGCAAACCGGCAATGATGGTGTTAAGAAGATTTTTAAAATCATGGCTGAAGAAGAACAAATCCATATAGAATTTTTATCAAAGCAGCTGGTAAGCTATAGTAAGAATAAAAAATTTGATAAAAATGATTTTGAGTCAAAGCAACACGCAGAAAAAACAATACAAAGTATACTTACCGAAGAGATAATTGATAATATTTCGGGAGCGGGTTTTGAAGCAGCGGCAATATCGGCAGCTATTGATATGGAAAATAAGTCGATTGAAGTTTATTCAAGCCGGGCTAAAAGTGCCACTGATCCCAACGAAAAAGAGCTTTTTGAATGGCTTGCCAACTGGGAAAAAGGCCACCATAAGTTGTTGATAGATCTTAATAAGCAACTTACAGAGCAGGTATGGTATGATAATAATTTCTGGCCGTTTTAGTACAGAGCAGTATAATTAAGCAGAAAGTTTATAAAGTGTTTTCCGGGCCAGGTCGAATGAAATAAAGATGTTTTGACCTGTATAATATATTTGAATAATTAAAAATAAGTGAACTGTATTTTATTATGACAGTTATATCAGAAAAGATCATAGAAATAGTTTCAGCAGATCTCGGCATCAAGTTAGGGCAAACGGCTAATACGATAGGTTTATTGGAGGGTGGGGCAACAATTCCTTTTTTAGCAAGATATCGCAAGGAGGTAACGGGTTCATTGGATGAAGTTCAGTTAAAGTTTGTTCGAGACCGTTATTATCAGCTAAAGGAATTGAAAAAGCGCAGGGAGGTCATTCTTGAATCTATAGGTGATCAGGATAATTTGACTGATGAGCTTGAAGAAAAGATCCGGGCGGCACAGACGCTCAGTGAGCTTGAAGATCTTTATCTGCCATATCGACCGAAACGCAAGACCCGTGCTACTGTTGCTATTGCAAGGGGTCTTGAGCCATTGGCAAAAATGATTTTTTCAGAGCGAAGGGTTGATTTGGAAATTGAGGCAGGCAAATATGTGTCGGAGGAAAATGAAGTAGCAAATATTGATGAAGCTTTATCAGGTGCAAGGGATATTATTGCCGAGTGGGTTAATGAGAATGCCACGGCTCGCAATCGTATCCGAAGGTTATTTGAAAAGGAGGCCCTTATCAGGAGTTTTGTTGTTAAGGATAAAGAGAGTGAAGGCATCAAATACCAGGCTTATTTTGACTGGGAGGAGAAGCTGTCGGGGGCGCCGTCGCATCGTATTCTTGCAATGTTCAGGGGCGAAAATGAAAAATTTCTTAGGATCACTATAGCACCTTCCGAAAATAAGGCTTTGGAGATCCTCAAACAGCTTTTTGTTAAGGGTAATGAACTGTCTTCAAAAAAAGTTGCTGAAGCCGTTAAAGACAGCTATAAGAGGCTCATGGCTCCTTCAATGGAAAATGAAATGCGGCAGGTTTTCAAAAAAAAGGCAGATGAAAAAGCCATAAAAGTTTTTGCCGACAACTTGCGTCAATTGTTATTGGCCCCACCTTTTGGGGAAAAAAACATCCTTGCAATAGATCCCGGTTTCAAGACCGGTTGCAAAGTGGTTTGTCTTGATAAACAGGGCAGATTGTTGCATAATGAAACAATATATCCGCATCCGCCCCGAAAGGAGTGGCGGCAGGCGCAAAACAAGATTCAAAGTCTTGTTGATGCACATGACATTGAAGCCATTGCTATAGGTAATGGCACTGCCAGCCGCGAAACCGAAAATCTTATCCGCCGCATACGGTTTGAGCGTGATGTGAAAGCTGTAATAGTTAACGAAAGCGGCGCTTCTGTTTACTCAGCTTCCGCCTTGGCACGCGAAGAGTTTCCGGAATATGATGTGACCGTACGTGGCGCTGTATCTATTGGTCGTCGTTTAGCCGACCCCTTGGCTGAATTGGTAAAGATAGACCCGAAATCCATTGGTGTGGGGCAATACCAACATGATGTTGACCAGAAAGCCCTGCAACAAGGACTTGATGATGTTGTGGTCAGTTGTGTAAATGCCGTCGGAGTAGAAGTTAATACAGCCAGTGCGCAATTGCTGAAATATGTGTCAGGACTCGGGCCCGGAATGACGAAAAATATTATTGAATACAGAAATGAACATGGACCATTTAAATCAAGAAAGGAGTTGAAAAAAGTTCCCCGGCTGGGAGATAAGGTATTTGAACTTGCAGCCGGCTTTATGAGGATTAATCAATCTGATAACCCCCTGGATCGCTCAGCCGTACATCCCGAAAGTTATTCCGTGGTGGAAAAAATGGCTGAAGACCTTGATGCTAAAGTAGAAGATCTTATTAAGGATGCAACTTTACGGGAAAAAATCGATATCAATAAATATGTTAACGGAAAAACCGGTCTCCCCACACTAAAGGATATCCTTAAAGAACTTGCCCAACCCGGTCGCGATCCAAGAGAAAGATTTATTGAATTTGAATTTGATCAAAATGTTAATACAATAGAAGATTTGAAGCCGGGAATGGTATTGCCGGGAATAGTTACAAATATTACTGCTTTCGGGGCTTTTGTTGATGTTGGCGTACACCAGGACGGTCTTGTGCATATCAGCCAAATGGCGGAAAAATTTGTAAGTGATCCTGCTGAAATTGTTAAAATGAATCAATACGTTAGAGTTAAAATTCTTGATGTTGATGTGGACAGAAAACGTATTAATATGAGCATGAAAGTTTGATTGCCCGGAAACCGGTAACCGTCAACCGGCAATTGGTTGCAGGTTATTTATAAATTCGGTTATCGGCCTCCCGCCTCGTTATCTGACAATTATTCCTTGTTGTTATTTCCGTTAACGTATATCTTGTTAATCAGGTGCACATATTCTTTTTCAAGGTGTGCTCTTCTGACTTTAAGAGTGGCGCTTAGCTGTCTGCCTTCAATTGACCATTCATGATCTATTAGGGCATACTTTCTTATTTTTTCGTATTCTCCGAATGACTGATTGTAATGTTTAACTTCTTCGTCAATTCGTTCCTTTATCCTTGGTAAATTGATCATATCGGAGTTTGTTGTGAACTTAATACCCTTTACTTCGCACCATGTTTTCAGGTGTTCAAAATTTGGAACGATCAGTGCACCGGCAAACTTTTGATTGGCACCTATAACCATTATTTGGTCAATAAAAGGCGATTCTTTAAATTTATTTTCGATGATTTGTGGAGCAATATATTTGCCGAAAGAGGTTTTGAATATTACTTTCTTTCTGTCTGTAATTTTCAATTGGCCTTCCGGTGTTATGTGCCCCACATCACCCGTATAGAACCATCCTTCATCATCAAATACTTCTTTTGTTAAATCGGGGGCTTTATAATAACCTTTCATGACGTTTGGTCCTTTGACAAGTATTTCACCGTCATCGGCAATTTTGACCTGAACGCCTCTCAGCACCGGCCCGACCGTTCCGAATTTGATCCCGTTAGGGCTGAAGTCGCTGACTGCAACAACCGGAGAAGTTTCGGTAAGCCCGTATCCTTCAATGATGCGCAGGCCTACAGCCCAGAATATTCTGTTGAGCCGGGGTTGTAATGCTGCACCGCCTGATACTATAATGTCAAGGTTATCACCGAAAGCCGCTTTCCATTTTGAGAATACAAGCTTTCGGGCGATTTTCAGCTTTGTGCCGTAAA
>PWZB01000026.1 GCA_003567625.1 Bacteroidales bacterium
AATATTATTTCCCGCAGATTTCGCTGATATGCGCAGATTATAAATTCCTGATAATCAATTAAATTTATCAGCGAAAATCTGCGACATCTGCGGGAAAACATTTTTTAGAGTAGTCTCAACAATTATATTTTATTTATATCTAAATCAGTAATTAGCTGTTTTCGTTTCCACCGAGTTTAAATCCAATAACCAGCACATCATCAATTTGTTCTTCGTTTTGTTTCCAGTCAAAAAAGTTTTGTTTAAGCAGTTTTTCCTGTATATCCATAGGTTCTTTATATATATCCAACAGCAAGTTCTTAAAATTTTTGAGCAGCAACTTCCTGTTATTCGGGCCACCGAACTGGTCAATATAACCATCGGAAAATATGTAAAACCATGTAGGCTTATCAATATTTATTGTGGTTTTGGTAAAACTTCTTTCGGTTTCTTTTTGTACTCCTCCTATCGACATCCTGTCACCTTTAATTACATTAACATCACCATTTTGTATATAAATAATTGAGTTTTGAGCCCCGGAAAATTGCAATGTCCGTTCTTCTTTATTAATAAGGCAAACAGATAAATCCATACCATCACGGTTTTTCCCTTCTTCCTGTTTTAATGTTTGCCTGATACCTTTGTGAAGGTGAGATAATATTTCATCCGTGTTTGTAATGCCATGTTTTGTAATCTCGTCCAGCAGGTTATATCCGATCATCGACATAAATGCTCCAGGCACTCCATGCCCCGTGCAGTCAACTGCCGAAATAATAAATTTGTCGCCTTTTATGGGTAAAAAATCATTATTATTGCTACCTGCAGCCGGCAGGTTCTTTTCAAAACTTTCACTCTCCTGTTTGATTAATACATTTTCAGCGTATTTTTTTTCTGAAAATTTTTTGTCAATTTTTTTATCTATTTCTTTAAACCAATAGAAATCCCCGCTAACAACATGCAGAGGCTTGAAAAAGATGAAAGATTCGGGCAGAAAATTTTTCAGGGTGTCGCGTGGAGGGAATAGTGCTTTTTGTATTTCTTTGGCATAGTTGATACTATGTGTGATTTTCAGGTTCTGGTCTTCAATTTTATAGTATGCTTCCTGTAATTGCCTGCTTTTGTCTTCAATTTCTTTGTTTATATGTTCCAGTTTTTTGTTTGCTCTTTGTTTTGCTATATAGTTTCTATATAATATTATGAGAAGTATTGCACCAATAATAAAAACGCCAATCCCGTACGACATTATAATTCTTTGTGTTCTTTCTCGTTCTTCCTGTTTTTCCAGTTGAGTTCTTTGAAGTTGCCTGTCAAGTTCGATACTTTCCATTTCTTGTTGTATTCTATTCTCACGTTCTTCCGCCAATAACAGTGAATATTCTTTAGCTTCAACAACCCTGCGGATTGAATCCTGTTCTTCCTGGTATAACTTTCTTTGTAATTTCAGTTCCAGCTCCCTTGCCCTCTTTTCAAATTGTGCCCGCCTTATTTCAACCTGGCTTTGAATTTCTCTTTCCTCGTAGTCTTTTCTTATAGACCGTGTTGCCAGGTAGTCTTTATGAGTGAGATATTTTTGCAGGTATTCGTTGGCTTTTTCAACCATGCCAAGATTATTATAATTTCTTGAGAGTTGATTATAAATAGAAAGAAGAAGTGATTCGTAATTATTCTCGCGGCAGATATCCATTGCTTCCAACAGGTATTCTATGGCTTGGTAATAATCTCTTTGCAGGCTGATTACATATGCCAGGTCAACCAAACCTGATGCTATAACAAGTTTATTGCCAAGTTCCCTGCGAACTTGCAGACTTTTATTAAAATATTGGTGCGCATTATTCAAATCTTCAGTATCAAGATAAATAAGCCCTATATTGCTGTATGCTTTTCTTATATTGTTTAAATCGTAACTCTTCTCATAAATAGGTATAGTTTCAAGAAAATATTTTACGGCTTCATCGTTTCGTTGATTATCCCAGTAAATAAATGCAATCTTATTCAAATGCGATACGGCTTCGTTATATTCGCCATGGTTTTTATAAAATGTAACCATTTCCTCGTATTTTTCAACATTTGCTTGATCGACATCACTCAGAGGACGAGCCAACTGGGAAAAACAATTTGTATAAAACAGACAGAGTAAAAGTATAAACAGGCTTTTTTTCATAATAAAAAGCTTATTTTATGTTATAGATTGTAAAATTATAAAAAAATATATTATGCAATACATTTTTGCAAAAACTTTAATTATTTTTTATTTTTCGTTATATTTTATTATTTATCCGTTTCATAGATAATTTTTTTAAAAAAATTAATATTGATTTAACATTTTATTTTAAATATTAATTAAATAAAAAGATTAAATTTGCAATGATTAATTTTGTGTTTATAAAAAGCATCCGGAGTTTTTAGTGTATAAGTTATTATTATTTTTTGTCTGATAATTAAACATATCATTTATTTAACAAAATAATTAAATTCATTTTAAAATAATTTTCAATAATCCGAATAGTTATGAAAAAAGCTTTTTTATTTGCGTCTTTTATGGTTTTTGCAATTTCGGTAGCTGTATTAGCGCAGGATTTTGAAGTTGCACCTATACGTATAAATTTCAGTAATGAGCCTGGCGATACTGAAACCAGGGCATTTACAGTAAGAAATCATGGAAACCGTAAAGAGATAATAAATTTAACTACGCGGGATTTTTTGGTTCACAGGCATGGAGACAGGGAGCTTTTGCCTGCGGGTTCTACCAGGAATTCTATATCAAACTGGATAACGTTCAATCCATCTTTTGTTGAGTTGCAGCCGGGTGAAGAAAAAACAATTCAGGTTACATTTCAGGCACCGGTTGATGACTACACATCTAAATGGGGCATCCTGAGCTTTGCTTCAACTGTTGAAAGAACAGCATATTCGGCTGACAAGAATGTTCAGACGGGGATTTTCATTTCGGGCAGGGTAGATGCTTTTATTACCTATAATCCAACAACTTCGGAAGAGCCGAATGTTGTGATTAGCAATCTAAGGGAGGTTGTCTCAGATGACGATAAAGAAAGAGTGTATGCTGTTAATATAGACAATTTGGGGAACAGTATAACACGGTGCGAAATATACCTGATCGCTTCAAATTTAATAACTGCTGACGAAAAGAAATTCGAAACGGTCAGAATTACCGCATATCCTCAATCATCCAGGACTATTGAACTTAAATTGCCGGATGTTTTGGAGAAAGGTAAATATTCATTGGCTGCCATATTGGATTATGGAAGTAAGACTCAACTAAAAGGTACTCAAATTACAATTGAAATAGATTGACCGCTAATCAAAATTTATGAATAAGAGAAATATTATCTTTTTATTTCAGCTTTTGCTCTTTCTGTCCTTACATCATATTGCCAGCAGTCAAATACAGGATTTTTATATTTATTATGATTCTTCAGATGATTTGAAAGAAAAATTTTCGGGTTATATTAAAGAAGGTGATACAATTAAAGAAGGTGAATATTTTTATTATCTGCCCGGCAAGATTCTTAATCAAAAAGGGTATTTTCTAAATAATAAGCCTGATAGCTTGTGGAAACTATACTATGAAAACGGTGAATTGCATCAGAAAATTGAGTTTAAGCAAGGTATGAGAGGGAGTGATTATTTTGCTTTTTTTGCTGATGGCAATCTTAAGCAAAGAGGAAATTATATAAATGACCAACTTCATGGTGAATTTATTTCATATTACCATGATGGTACTGTTGAAAGCATTTCAAATTATAAGAACGGCGAGCACAATGGTTTGAAAAGGTTATTTTTCCCCAATGGTAAACTTTACAGAAAGGTTGAAATGAAAGATGGTGTTGAAAATGGTATTTGGCAGCAGTTTCATCAAAACGGAAAAATAAATTATGACGGCAGAAAAAAAGAGGGGCAGTTTTACGATACCTTAACGGTTTATTATGATAATGGCAATTACCAGAGGATTTGTTATTATCAAGAAGGATTGCTTGAGGGCGATTATGTGGCTTTTTATCCTAACGGCAATCTTCAGATCAAGACCAGCTACAGCGGAGGAGAGATAGATGGCAAATATACGGAGTATTATGCTGCAGGGCAAGTTCTCCAGGAAGGGCATTATTTAAATAATAAAAAAGAAGGTATTTGGAGGTCATATCATCCTGATGGCTCGATTCATGCCGAAGGAAAATTTGCCGGTGATTATTTTTCAGGGATATGGAGGGTATATTTTTCCAACGGAAATTTAAAACAAAAAGGTAAATATATAAACGGCAAATCAGAAGGTTCTTGGGAGTTTTTTAATGAAAAGGGCAAGATCATTTTCTATGGTAATTACAATAATGATTTGAAGCAGGGATTGTGGTTGACACACCGGTATTTTGAAGGTGTTGTAATTGCTGCGATTGATTTATACAGGGAAGATAAGCCTGTTAAAAGATCATTAAGTATTGAAAAAGCTAAGGAAAAAACAGGAATTTTATATATTAAGGGTACCCCTCTGATTATTCGTAACTGAAATATTCGAATTTCAAATCGGCTATCTCTGCAAAATCTTCACCCGCTTCATGCATATCTTCATCATCTTCAAGGTAATGCCATTCAATTTTCATGCTATCGTCTTTAGCTTCAATAACTTTTAAGATATCAAGTATTTCAAGTATCATTTTGGATGAGGCAGTATTAAAATAATCAAAAGCAAAGATTGCACGGGTGCCTTTTTTTGGGTTTTTCGCATAAAAAATAATCCATTCTAATATTTCTTTATAGAAACTTTTTGCGTCTTCAGGCAATGAACGCCCGGAAAATTTCAAAACTCCTTTGTTCAAATCTAATGCGATTTCGGGAGTTTCAGATGTCCCTTTTAAAGATAAAACACTTTCTTTTGGTTCCTGTTCAAATGAAGTTTTGGTTTCTGGTTTTGCTGAAATATCCATATAGTAAAAGTTTTAAGTGTTGTTAATTGGTATGGGTTTATTTAATAATTAATACTTTTTATATAAAAACACAATTAATTGATATTACAACGAATATTTAACAAAATTAAAGCTTATTCCAGCCCGCTCTTCAAAGTCCTCACCGGCTTCAAGCATATCATCATCATCATCAAGATAGCGCCATTCCACATATAAATGATTTTCTTTTTTATTCTCAAAGACATGTTTGATCAAATCAAGAAACTCCAGTATCATTTTTGATGATGAAGAGTTGATATATTCAAATTGAAAAATAACCCTGGTGTTTGTCGGGGCGGATTCAAAATAGCTTACAATCCAATCCATAATAGGCTTATAGAAGTTTTTTGCATCTTCGGGTAAAGAACGACCCGCTAGCTTGATTAAACCTCCAACTTTATCTAAAAGTACTTCGGGCGAATCCAATGTGCCTTCCAGGTAAAAAAAATCAAGTCTTGGCGCACCTTGTAATTCTTTGTAAATATCCTTTCTTGCTGAAGTTTCCATTATTTAAGGCTAAGGTTAAAAAAAATAATATAAAATCAATTATGTTATTTAAACAGTCAAAATTATAAAAAGTTTTGTTATAAAAAACAAAAAAATAAAAAAAAAATTATTTTTTTTAGTTAAATCCTGAAATTGAATTGGTTAATTGTATGTTATAAGCGACATAAGCGACATAAGCGACATAAGCGACATAAGCGACATAAGCGACATAAGCGATATAAGCAACATAAGCAACATAAGCAACATAAGCAACATAAGCAACATTTTTTGCTTACTATATTCTTTACACTACTGTCCGATTAAAATTCAATATAGCCACTAAGACACAAAAACACTAAGACTCACAAAGCTGATTGTACTGATTATAAAGCCCTTAGTGCATCTTAGTGTCTTAGAGTCTTGGTGGCATAAAAGAAATATAAATAGTAC
>PWZB01000093.1 GCA_003567625.1 Bacteroidales bacterium
CCGACACTACAGGAGGCATTAGAAACAACAAAGATACACAGTGTTGCCGGCAACCTTAATGAGAAAGATTCTTTACTGCCTGTCAGGCCCTTCAGGGCCCCTCATCATACTATCAGTGATGTGGCACTGGTCGGCGGGGGCTCTTTCCCGCAGCCGGGTGAAATATCACTGGCTCACAATGGCGTTCTCTTCCTCGATGAGTTGCCTGAATTTAAAAGAACCGTTCTCGAAGTATTAAGACAGCCACTGGAAGACCGTATAATTACAGTCTCAAGAGCAAAATTCACCGTAGAATATCCCGCAGGGTTTATGCTGGTTGCATCTATGAACCCCTGCCCGTGCGGCTATTATAACCATCCTGAAAAAGATTGTGTATGCGCACCGGGAATGGTGCCGAAATATCTTAACAAAGTATCGGGCCCGCTGCTCGATAGAATTGATATACATATTGAAGTAACACCCGTACCCTTTAAGGAGCTATCGCAAATGAAATCTTCGGAAACCAGCGAATTAATACGTCAACGAGTCATTAAGGCAAGGAATATACAGGAAGAACGTTATAAAGACAAAAAATCCATCTATTGCAATTCACAAATATCTACAAAAATGCTGCGTGAAATATGCCGGATTGATAAAGCCGGAAGCATGCTTCTCAAAACCGCCATGGAAAAACTTGACCTGTCGGCAAGAGCCTACGACCGGATTCTTAAAGTATCCCGCACAATCGCCGACCTAGATAACAGCCCCGATATTAAACCAGAACACCTGGCAGAGGCTATTCATTACCGGAGCCTCGACAGGGAAAGCTGGGCAGGGTAGTTTTTCATTGCTAACCAATGATAAATTATATCTTAAAAACAAACAATAAATTCTCTTTATTCACGTAAAATATCAAATAACTAAATACAAACTTTAAAAAAAAGCTGATTTCGATATTAATTGTTAAATTTGAAAATGCAAACTATCAACAATCTGATTCATGACGATTAAAGAATTTATCAAAAGCAAATACTTTTTTATTCAACTATTTTTAGCCGTCATCCTGGCTATTATCATTCTTTGGTTATCTCTTAGATTGCTTGATGTTTATACTCTTCACGGGCGCACCATCACGGTGCCTGACCTGGAGGGTTTATATGAAGAAGATGTGAAAACATTACTTGGAAGCCTGAATCTTGATTATGCCTTACAAGACTCTATATATGATGATAGCCGTAAAAGAGGCACGGTTGCAGCCCAGGAGCCTATACCCGGAAATGAAGTGAAACGCGGGCGTACCATTTATCTTACTATGATAGCCAAATTACCCGAGATGGTTACCGTTCCCGATCTTACCGACCTTACATTACGCCAGGCAATAGCACTTCTTAATAATCATGGGCTAAAAGTAGGAAAACTGGAATATACACCAAGCATAGCAAAAAATGCCGTAATTAAACAAAAATATAATCACGGAACTATCAAACCCGGTACTAAGCTGGAAAAAAATACCAAGATAGACCTGGTCCTGGGCGACGGCCACGCCACATCAAAAGTAACTGTGCCACTTGTTGTAGGCATGGCAAGGCAAGAAGCTCAAAATGAAATTAACCGTGCATCGCTAAACATAGGTAATGAAATTTTTTTGGATGATGATTCCGTTAATGTAAAAGTTTACAGGCAAGAACCCGATGTTCTTCATAGTACAAAATTCTTAAATATAGGAAGCACAATTGATATTTATTATCGTTCGGTGAAGGATTTTGATTTTGAAAGCTACCTTAACGAAATTCTAATGGTTGACGTTCCGCTTTTATACGGAAAATCACCCGAAGAAGCCCGGGCAATCATTAAGCAATCTTTTCTTAAAGTAGGAAATGAAGTGTTTGAAAAAGACGTTAGTGAAGAAGATGCAAGGGTTCACAGGCAAAAACCCGACTACTTTGATGATGTAATGACCATAAAAAGAGGCTCTGAAATCAACCTGTGGTACAGGCCACTGGAAGACTTTGACGATGATTGATGTTTTTAAATCTCATGAATAATTCGGAATAACATGAACCTGCAAATAATATTTGTTTTATTTATTACCAATTTTTTCTTTTTAACACTTCCGGCACAGGAAGTGCTGTTACCATTACAGTCAAACCCGCAAAAATCAATACAAAAGGCAGATATAAGAACCAACGGCCCGGGAGAAGAAATAGTTTTGGAATTGCCTTTCTTTGAAGATTTTTCATATACTGGACCTTATCCTGACCATCAACTGTGGGCCGACAGCTTTGTATATGTCAACCAATATTTCCATGTGCATCCTGTTTCAATAGGTGTTGCCACTTTCGATGCTCTCGATCAATATGGCTTTATTTACGAGATTGACAACATTTACCAGTTTGAAGCCGACCATCTTACAACTCACAAAATCAGGCTTGATTCGGTTTTTGAACCCTCACCAAAAGCACTTGCACCGGAAGATTCCGTTTACATAAGTTTTTATTATCAGCCGCAAGGAAAAGGCCTTGCTCCCATCGACAGGGATTCCCTTGTGCTCGAGTTCCTGCACACACCCGAACATTATTATATTGATAATAACGACAATGGTGATGATAATGAATTCATAAAAGATCATGCAAACGACAATGGCAATAATGGAGATACCGTTTGGGTGGATGACAAATGGGTAAGTGTATGGAGTACCGAAGGAGAAACATTAAGCGAGTTTACCAATGACACATTCCCATACTTTAAAAAAGTTATGATAGCTATAACCGATACGGTCTATTTCAGAGATGACTTTCGCTTCAGATTTAAGAATTACTCAAGCTTTCCATATGAAAGAACACCGACAAACTATGCGGGAAACCGAAGTATCTGGAATGTTGACTATATAACACTTGACCACGGTAGAAGCGTTGCAGATACATTTTATTATGATTTAACCTTTGCAAAGCCGGCTGAATCATTACTAAAACCATACACTGCAATGCCATGGTCGCATTATATTGCAGACCCCGATTCTCATCTTAAAAACAACCTGGATGTTGCTATAAAAAATTTAAATAATATTGAACACCAGTGTTTATATAATTATCGCATAATAGATTTAGATAAAAAAGACACAACTACCTATAGTGGTGGATGGCGTGGTATAGCACCTTTTCATGAGGCAGGATACCAGGACTGGGAACCCCATTCCAATCCTAAAGTGCTGCCAAACCCGTTGCCCACGGCACCGGCAGAAAAAAAACACTTTAAAATATTACATACTATCAGGGAAGCCGACGGAGATGATAATCCAAGAAATGATACAATATATTATAACCAGGTTTTTGATAACTATTTTGCTTATGACAACGGCGTTTCAAATGCCGGCTATATTTTGGAAGGTTTTGAACCGCAGTCGGCAAAACGATTCTTCCTGGGCCATACCGATACATTGCACGGAATAAAAATCTTTTTTAATCACACCTTGGAAAATCAAAATCAAAGCCCTTTCCATCTGATGGTTTGGAGTAGTCTCAGCCCGGAAAACGTAGTATATGAATCTGAAGTTTTCATGCCCGAATATGCTGATGAGCTTAACCGGTTTTACACCTATAGCTTTGGGGATGATTACGTTGTCCTTGAAGATACTTTTTATATTGGGTGGAGACAAACTACCAATGAAGTTTTGAATGTAGGCTATGACTTAAATAGCAGGCCCGGAAATAATTTATTCTACAATACCGACGGTCAATGGCGCCCTTCAATGTATGAAGGAGCACTGATGATTCGCCCGGTTATAGGCAGAAAACCCGATACACATGTTAGCCCTGTTAAAGAACCCCTTGCCGTTAAACTCTATCCCAATCCCGTCAGGGGAAACTATCTGCATGTAAAAATCCGATGTAATCAAAACCCGGATACCGGCGATATCTATTTTCAAATATATGACATAACAGGAAGACTAATTATGAATGATCAGCTGCAACAAACCATACCAGTAAAAAGCCTCTCAAACGGCATATATATAGTCCGAATATTTGATAAACACTTATCTAAAAGCGTTTCGGAAAAAATTATTATTTCAAGATAGGTTGTTAATTGTTACATATAATGTTTACACCTCTCCGCCTTACTGCCCGTAAAATGCAACCTTTCGCCCGTCACCCGTTACCCGTTCCTTAAAAATTCAGTATTTATGAATTTATTCCGATAAATAAGCCAAAACATTACCTTTGTATTTTTACTTTATTCCGCTATGGAAGATAAAGACAAAGAAATATCGAGATCAACCGTTGAGGGCCAGGATGAGGATCAGGAGTTATACGAGCATTATCGCATTGAGGCAGATAAGGGGCAACGATCAATCAGAATAGATAAATTTCTCACGGCCAGGCTTGAAGCTACATCGCGCAATAAGATACAAAATGCCGCCAAAGCCGGAAATATTCTGGTCAATGATGAACGGGTAAAGCCAAACTACAAAGTTAAGCCCGGAGATGTAATAAGCATTGTACTGGCATATCCTCCGCGGGAAATCGAACTTATTCCGCAAGACATACCAATCAACATAATATTTGAAGACGAAGATATCGTAATTGTTAATAAGGAAGCCGGCATGGTGGTTCATCCCGGTTACGGCAATTATACCGGCACATTGGTAAACGCATTGGTCCATCACTTTAAAGACTTGCCTCTTCAAAACAATGAGCAAGTGAAGCCCGGCCTTGTTCATCGCATTGATAAAAACACATCGGGCATCCTGGTAATCGCCAAAAATGAATTAACTCAAACACGCCTGGCAAAAATGTTTTACGACCGCAAAATTGAACGCGTTTACCAGGCTTTGGTATGGGGTGATTTGAAAAATGACGAAGGCACAATTACAGGTCATATAGGGCGAAGCATCAAAAACAGGAAAGTCATGCAGGTATTTCCGGGTGGTGAGCATGGTAAACAGGCTGTTACACACTACAGTGTTATCGAACGTTTCGGTTACGTAGCATTAGTTGAATGCAGGCTTGAAACAGGCAGGACACACCAGGTAAGAGCACATTTCAAACACACAGGCCATCCGCTGTTCAATGACGAAACTTATGGCGGCAATCGAATCCTTAAAGGAACTACATTCAGCAAATACAAACAATTTGTCAATAACTGCTTCAACATTTGCCCAAGGCATGCACTACACGCCAGGTCACTTTCCTTTAACCATCCCGTTACCCGAGTTCATCTGAGCTTTGAAGCCCCATTACCTGATGATATGCACCAACTTTTGGAAAAATGGCGGCAATATGCAAGGCATAAAAACATTACCGGCGATTGATCATGCCATTGTCAACTTCTCATATCCGGCTCGCAGCGATCAGTAAAAGAAAGGAAATATCAAAATAATTGTAATAAGAAATTATTATCAGCTAAAACTCTTTTCGGGTAAATCACAATAAAGTTTTTTCTTTCTCACGAAGTAATCCCAAACAATACTGCGTAAATATTTTTTACCAACCTTCTTGTTTTTATATCTGCGGCTATGCTTTCTCATAGTGCATAGCTTTCGCCAAAAACAAATATGTGCCTTTAACACAGCAAAACTATCTTTCAGATTTCCATCAAAAAAGAATTTTAATGCTGCAAGACTATCAAATGCAATACGCAAAGGCATTATCAAATAGAATTTGTTTGCGGGCAAATTCTTTGCAAGAACCCATAGGCTGTTGCGAAAGTTAAAATAAGTTTTGCAGGGGTTTGATTTTGGAAGAGTACCTCCTCCAACATGATAAACAAGCGAATCGGTACAGCAAACTATCTTTTTACCGATCCGTTTTAATCTCCAGCACAGATCAATTTCCTCCATATGTGCAAAGAAATGC